>JAAYFR010000244.1 GCA_012728155.1 Bacteroidales bacterium
CATCTGGCACCACTGCCAACCCGAAAGGGATTATGCTCACCCATGGCAACTACGTATGGAATGCAGAGCAGGCAGTCGACCGTCTCAACGGCATTCCCTCCCATTACCGCACCCTGCTGATACTGCCATGGGATCACTCCTTCGGCCATACCGCCGGAATTTACTCTTTTATGAAGTGCGGCGCCTCCATTGCCTCTGTGGCGAAAGGGAAATCACCCATGGAGATACTGCGTAACGTACCCAAGAGCATCAAGGCGATCAACCCACATATCCTGATGAGTGTACCCGCTCTGGCCTCCAATTTCCGAAAAAATATCGAGAGTGAGATTGAGAAGAAGGGAAAGTTTACTGCTTCATTATTCAAGAGGGCGCTCAAAACGGCATACACCTATAATAAGGAGGGATACAACAAAGGTGGCTGTGGACGCCTAATGCTTTCCATTTACGATAAACTGATCTTCTCTAAGATACGGCAATCATTTTCCAGCAATATGAAGTTCTTTATCGGTGGCGGAGCGCTTCTCGATATCGAACTACAACGGTTCTTTTATGCTATCGGCATCCCGATGTACCAAGGCTATGGATTGTCGGAAGCCACCCCCATCATTTCGGCAAATAGTCCACATGCCCACAAGCTGGGGTCGTCGGGGAAACCGGTTCCTCACATGGATATCAAGATTGTGGATGACGAACTCGCGGAAGTGCCGACGGGAGAAAAGGGAGAAATCATCATCCGTGGTGGCAATGTGATGAAGGGATATTGGAAAAATCCGCAGGCAACAGCCGAAACTATTGTAGATGGATGGCTCCGCACCGGTGACATGGGTTATATCGACAAAGATGGATTTCTCTATGTGCTTGGGCGTACCAAATCGCTGTTGATCAGTGATGATGGCGAGAAGTTCTCTCCCGAAGGGATTGAAGAGTCTATGATCTCCACCTCCACCATTATTGATCAGTGTGTATTGTACAACAACCAGAGTCCCTATACCACCGCGTTGGTTGTACCCAATGTGGCGGCGTTGAAAAAAACTGGTGTCGACCCCGAACAGGCGGCGCTACTGATAGAAAAAGAGATCAACGAGTACCGGAGTGGCGGCAAGCACGAAAGTCTATTTCCGCACCGGTGGATCCCTTCAGCCTTTGCCGTGATTGAAGAGCCCTTCTCCGAACAAAACGGATTGGTGAACTCCACCATGAAAATTGTGAAGCACAAGGTTTATGAAGCATATGCTTCAAGGATCGCTTCACTTTATACCCCCGAAGGGAAGCAGGCCACTTCACCGGAGAATCTGGAAGCGTTGAAGAAACTTCTCGGGTAACATCACTCTTGATATAGATAAAAAAGCGGAAGAATTTAGTTTCTCCCGCTTTATCTATTTCTGAAAAGAGTAACTTATTACTCGTCGATAACCTGTTTGTAATAGCCCAAATCTTCAATACGCGACTTGGAAATGAAGTGCCAATTCTTCATTACCTCTATCTCTCCGTAATGGATATAGACCTCCGCACTACGACGGAACAGTTCTTGGTCTTTATTGGCATCCTGCAGGAGAAGGTGTCCCATAATGATGTGGGCAGCACTCTCTACCAACCGGCGTGCATGAAAATCGAGATAATCGGTATCTTTGGTTGAAGTAACCGCCTCTGTCATTTTCTCATAATTCACCGCCATATTGGCCAGGTCACGTTTCAACGATTCCAGTTCAGGTACGACCGGCATTGCGGCATATTCCTTGATCTGTTGCAGATAGGTGCCGGTGGTAACGTGGCGGATAGCAGCGATCACCTGCAATTGGGTAGTACCTTCATAAATATTGGTGATACGTGCATCACGATAAAGGCGCTCGCACTTGTAATCTTTCATAAAGCCCGAACCGCCATGGACCTGGATAGCATCATACGCATTCTGGTTGGCGTACTCGCTGCTCATTCCCTTACCAAGAGGGGTGAAAGCATCGGCCAAACGCGAATAGAACTTCATCTCGTTCCGCTCCTCCGGTGTCAATTTACGTTCCCGGCTGATATCTTCCAGCGTTTTATACAAATCTACGAAGCGACAAGTCTCGTAGAGCAATGCACGGGTCGCATCGGTCTTGGCACGCATATTGGCCAGCATCTCATATACCGGCGGGAACTCGATAATAGCGTTGCCAAACTGGCGACGCTCCAAAGCATATTTGTAGGCCTCACGGGTAGCCGCTTCGGAAAGTCCCACCGACTGTGCCATGATTCCCAGTCGGGCTCCGTTCATCAACGACATCACATACTTGATAAGCCCCATACGGCGCGTTCCGACCAACTCCGCTTTGGCATTCTTGAACACCAATTCGCAGGTGGGCGCGCCCTTGATTCCCATCTTATTCTCGATACGACGGACATTCACACCGCCACTATTCTTGTCGTAGATAAACATCGACAAGCCACGTGCATCTTTGGTACCCTCTTCGGAACGTGCCAGCACCAAGTGGATATCGGCATCGCCATTGGTGATAAAACGCTTCACCCCGTTCAGGTACCACTGGTTTTCCTTCTCGTTGAAAGAAGCTTTCAGCATCACCGCCTGCAGGTCGGAACCGGCATCGGGTTCGGTAAGGTCCATCGACATGGTTTCGCCCTTCACGATGCGCGGCAGGTATTTATCTTTCTGTGCCTGGTCGGCAAATTCATAGATGGTCTCACCGCAGTCCTGCAACATCCAGATATTTTGAAAACTGGCATCGGCACGGCTCACGATGTCGGCACTCATCATATAGGGTACCATCGGAAAGTTAAGTCCGCCATATTTGCGGGCAAGTCCCATTCCCATCAGTTCTGCCTTGTTGAGAGCATCCAAATTCTCCTGCGTGGGTGCGGCATAGGTCACACGTCCACTGCTCACAGTCGGCCCACTTTGGTCTACCGCTTCCGCATTCGGCTCAATAATTTCGCCACAGATCTCGCCCACCACTTCCAGCACTTTGTTGTAGCTGTCCATTGCATCCTCAAAATCCATCGGGGCATAATCACAAGTCTCACTGTCTGCGTAATTTCTCTCTTTCAATTCCACAATTCGTTTCATCAGCGGGTGCTGGAGGTAATGACGGAATTGCGGTGTATCTGTATAAAAGTTTGCCATCTTATTTAGAATTTTTCTTATAATATTTGATCATCTTCGGAATCACTTGCTCAATCTCTCCGGTTATCACATAATCGGCGATGGAGTTGATCGGTGCATTGGGGTCGTTATTGATAGAGATGATGATGGAGCTCTCCTGCATGCCAGCGATATGTTGAATCTGTCACGATATGCCGCAGGCGATATAAAGTTTGGGGCGGACAGTGATTCCGGTTTGTCCCACCTGGCGTTCATGTTCCACAAAACCGGCATCAACGGCCGCACGTGAAGCACCCACTTCTGCCCCCAACACATTGGCGAGCTGGTAGAGCAACTGGAAATTCTCTTTCGATCCCACGCCATACCCACCGGAGACAATAATAGGCGAGTTTTTGATATTTACTTTCGACTTTTCGATATGGCGGTCGATAATGTTCACCACAAAATCCTCCTCTTTCACAAAGTCGGCTACATCATGCTCTATGGTTTCACCTTTATAATAAGGATCGAAGATCTCTTTTTTCATCACCCCCTCACGGACGGTCGCCATCTGTGGGCGGCAGTCGGGATTGATGATCCACGCCACAATATTACCTCCAAAGGCGGGACGTATCTGGTAGAGCAGGTTTTTATATATCTTTCCCGCTTTTTTATCTTCATGGTCGCCAATCTCAAGCGAAGTACAGTCAGCGGTAAGTCCGCTTCCCAGAAGTGATGACACACGCGGTCCCAAGTCGCGTCCGATAATGGTAGCACCCATCAGGCAGATTTGCGGTTGCTCTTTCTGAAAGAGTTCCGCCAGGATGGAGGTATGTGGAAGTGTAGTGTATGGCGACAAGCGGTCATCTTTAAAAAGATGAAGAAGATCCACACCGTAAGGAAATACCTGCTCTCCTATTTTTTCGAGATCGGCAGCAGATCCGGCGGCAATGACTTCGAGTTTACAATCCAGCTGACTGGCCAATGAACGCCCTTTGGTCAGTAGCTCCAAGCTGACATCGGCTACTACTCCCTCCTCTATTTCCAAATATACAAATAAGTTGTTCATATCTAATATATCCTTTTGTTATCCAATCGTGTGACTATCTATCAGTTCTTTCATCAGCTCCTCGATATCGACATCATCGTCGGTAAGCTGTCGACTCTCCTTAGCTTGAAAAACCACATTCTCAATCTTTTTCACCTTAGTGGGAGAACCGGAGAGGCCGCACTGTACCTTGTCGGCTTCCACATCCTCTACACTCCATTCGGTAAGATTCAGGTAGGGGCGGCTGTTATAGATATCTATATAGTCGATATTCTCAGTCTGACGCTCGGTAACCGTTTTGGCATGCTTATATTTCAATAGCAATTTAGCATTACGGGGACGACATGCGCGGGCGGTTCCGTTTACCGTGATAACCACAGGAAGCGGGCATTCCACCACTTCCACCCCGTTTTCCAAACGACGCTTGACTGTAATTTTTCGGCCTTTGATCTTCTCGATATTCTCGGCATAGGTGATTTGTGGAATTCCCAACTTTTCAGCCACTTGGGGACCAACTTGTGCGGTATCTCCGTCGATTGCCTGACGACCGGAAATGATGATATCGAACTTTCCGATCTTACGGATCGCCATCGACAAGGCGTAGGAAGTAGCCAACGTGTCTGCTCCTGCAAAAGCCCTGTCGGTCAATAATATTCCATCGTCAGCCCCACGAAACAATCCTTCACGTAAAATCTCCGCCGCACGCCCCGGTCCCATCGTCAGCACCGTAATCTTTGAACCGGGGAACCGGTCTTTAATATCCAGCGCCTGCTCCATCGCGTTTAAATCTTCCGGATTGAAGATAGCGGGGAGCGCCGCCCTGTTCACTGTTCCATCGGCTTTCATCGCATCCTTTCCCACATTCCGTGTGTCGGGAACCTGCTTAGCCAACACAATAATATTAAATGTCATACTCAATTAGATTAGTTTATCTCTTATAGATATTTTATTTTTTTGAAGGGGCAAATATAGTGAAAGTTGAGTGAACAGCCAAGCTTGATTACACTATTTCGGCAAGAGAGAATAGGAAAAGTATCCTCTCTTTTCCAAACGCACCCTAATATTATCAAATAGAGAATAATTTGAAATCTCTGTTGTGTTGATATCAATTTTTAATTATGGAATGTAGCATTAAACCAAACCGAAAAAAACATATCTCTATTATGCACGATCGCTGTATGGAAGTCCGAACGAAACATTTCCGACAAACAATTCAAAGAAAGGCATCCTAGAAATAGAAATATAACATTCATGTATCAATGAAATATGATAACTTTGCAGTAAATTATACGCATATGCAAAAAACAACATTCCCTCTGATCACTCTTCTTCTGACTCTACTGATGAGCAGTTGTGCAGGAATTAAATACCTGACAGTGGAAACGAGAGAACCCGCTCAGGTAAATTTCCCTTCGAATATACATTCAATAGCGATTGTTAATAATGTAGTAAATCAGCCGGATGAGGTTGGTCATGATATCATTCCAATAGGGCACACGCAAGCTGAAAGGAAAAAAGTATCGTCCGACAGTGCGGCTATTTTTTATACCGAAGCGTTGGCTCAATTTGTGGATGAGGAAGATTACTTTTACAGGGTGATCTATTATAACGAACCATTGAGGAAGGACAATGATTTTTTTATGGAGAGACCTATCGATCCTGAGATAATGCTCAGGATCAGGCGTGAAACCGGTGCCGATGCGATCATCTCTCTTGATAAGTTGATCATCGAAACAAGAGAGAGTGAGAATTTCAAGCTACAGGGGTATATCCACGCCGATTTGAAAGGAAAAATACATTCTATCCTCCGCGTCTATATGCCTACTATGGAAGGAAAAATTCCTGCCGTACAATACAACGACAGTATTCGTTGGGAAGGGTTTAACATCCATGATGGCAAAGCCTATTCTGACCATATGCTCCCTTCCCGAGAAGAGGTAATTAAACTACTGGCAGTGAGAGCTGCAGAGAAGATGACCTACGTATTTGTGCCACATTGGGAAATGCAGGATCGGTGGTATTATACCTTGTTCAACACATTGATGCGAGAAGGAGAGAGCTACGCCAGAGGGTCGCAGTGGAACAAAGCGATTGAAAAATGGGAAGCTTTTTATCACCATAGTTCTAAGAAAATCGACAAGGCAAAAGCCGCCAATAACATTGCGTTGGCCTATGAAATGTTGGACGAGATGGATCGGGCGTTAGAATGGGCAAAACAATCAAATAACCTATTCATTGAATCCACGGCAGCCAACTCTTTGGAGAGAAGGAGATCACTGCTCTATAAAAACGAGATCGAAAGACGAAACAATCATTCAAACAGATTGAATATCGATGATTTTTAGAAAAAGAGAGCCACACTTTCGTAAAACCAAATAATCGGAATCAAGCTTGTTTGAGTTATCTACTACTGAAAAATAGTCAAATCGTAGTGAATCATAATAGGTCAATATCTCTATTTCGATCACTTTTGGAGATTTTTTTTAATTGAACCCCAAAAAACAACAAACTTAATTTCCAGTTTTCAAAAAAAGAGCTATCTTTGCCCTCAAATCTTATAACAGTAATTTTTCTCATTACTACTGTGCAATTTCATTAGGCATTTTCTTATCAGACTTTTGGTACTCGATATAGTCTCATAAAATTTTAGTAATTTCCATTTTTTATTGCTTCGGCAAACTTCAGTTGACGGCTAACCGGAACTAAAAACAAACTTCTTTGAATTTTGGTGAAGTGCAATGTAAATTAAACAGTACTCACAACAATCGTATATTATCAATAGTAATATTTTTTCAAAAACCATAACGAATTTCATACACCTACATGGCTTATAACATTATTGAGCTTAATGAAAAGCTCACAACAGAATTGAGAGTTCTTGCCAAGGAGATGGGAATAAGACGCCCTGACGCATACAAGAAAGAGGAGCTCATTTATAAAATTCTTGATGAACAGGCAATTGCCGAAACAAAAAAACTGAGCATCGACAGTGGCACCCAACAGAGTCACACACCGAGAAAAAGTTCAGAAAGCAAAACAAATTCTCAGAAAAATAAGAGTGTCACCAAAAAAGAGGAAACTAAAGAAAAAGAGAGCGACAAGAAAGAAGATCGCATAAAACCTCAGAACCAATTACAGACTATACAGCCTTCTGAAAGGCCAAAGTTAGTAAAAAAGGAGAGTTCCCCTACCGAACAAAAGGCGCCGGTTACACAAGAGAATGCTCCCCGCACTCAATCGGAAATAAAACCGGTAACCAGCAAAACAGTTCGGGGAAAAAGTATAGAAGCTTCCGAAGTTAAAGCTGATACTCCCGAGAAAAAAGTTGTTGAGACTACGCCAAAAGCTCCCGGTAAACCTATTCAGTTGGTCTTTCGTTCTTCCAAACAGAGAAAAGAGGAGAAGAGCACGCCTGCTCCCGTTATATTACCCCCTGTAGTGGCAGAGGAACCCTCGGAAGAAAAAACAGACACACCCGTGAAAGAGGCGCCCGTTCCTGGCAGTAAATTTTCGATGATGGATCTCATGTCGCCTTCTCCTTTACAGTCTAAACAGCCGGCTACCCAACAAAGCAGACAGCCCCAAGCCCATCAGGTTCAATCACAACCGCATGCTCAGGCACAAGCTCCACAACTCAAGGAAAAAGAATCCACTTACGATTTCGACGGCATACTCAATGCCTCCGGCGTATTGGAGATCATGTCTGACGGTTACGGTTTTCTGCGTTCTTCCGACTACAACTACATGTCGTCACCCGACGACATATATGTATCTCAGTCGCAGATCCGTCTCTTCGGATTAAAAACAGGAGATGTGGTAGAGGGCCCTATCCGTCCACCCAAAGAAGGTGAGAAGTTCTTTCCATTGGTAAAGGTAGATAATATCAACGGTCAGGATCCGGATGATGTACGCGACCGTGTACCTTTCGATCATTTAAAGCCACTCTTTCCCAACGAAAAATTCAATCTCACCAAAGGACATAACGACAATCTTTCCTGTCGTGTAGTTGATCTTTTCTCCCCAATTGGTAAGGGGCAACGCGGTTTGATTGTGGCGCAACCCAAAACAGGGAAAACTATGTTGTTGAAAGATATTGCCAATGCTATTGCCGACAATCATCCGGAAGTATATATGATTATTTTACTGATCGACGAACGCCCGGAAGAGGTTACCGATATGGAACGGAGCGTAAATGCAGAAGTAATTGCATCTACTTTCGATGAACCGGCCGACCGACACGTGAAGATTGCCGAGATTGTATTGAACAAAGCCCGTCGACTGGTAGAGTGTGGTCATGATGTAGTGATATTGCTCGACTCCATCACCCGCTTGGCACGTGCGTACAATACCGTACAGCCCGCGTCGGGAAAAGTGCTCTCGGGGGGTGTGGATGCCAACGCGCTACACAAGCCGAAACGTTTCTTTGGTGCAGCCCGCAATATCGAACATGGTGGCTCACTTACTATCATTGCAACAGCACTCACAGAGACCGGTTCCAAGATGGACGATGTGATCTTCGAAGAGTTCAAAGGCACCGGCAACATGGAATTGCAGCTCGACCGTAAGCTCTCCAACAAGCGAATCTTTCCTTCTGTGGACATCATCGCATCGAGCACACGTCGTGACGATCTGCTCTTATCACAGGAAACACTCAGCCGCATGTGGGTACTCCGCAATTTCTTGTCGGATATGAATTCGGTAGAAGCCATGGAATTCTTGCTAACTCGTCTGAGACGCACTTCAAGTAATGAAGAGTTTCTAATCTCCATGAATGACTGATTATCGGATAGATAATAGATCAAAGATCCCAAAATATTGAAATAAGCCCTCTATTGTATGGGGCTTATTTTTTTGATTTTACGCTACAACAAACAGGTTAAGAGCAAAGCCTATATTCCATTACGAAAGTGAATTTTTAAAATTTTTACACAAGAAGGTCTTTATTTTTGAATTCTCTTTGATAAGCCTATTAAAAGTATTAATTTTGCAGCATACTTTTACTGAAAAATACATTATGGGTGAAAGAACTATCGTAACTGGTGTCATAGGAGCCGACGTGCATGCCGTGGGGAATAAGATTCTGGCATTTGCTCTAAGAGAAGCAGGATTCAAAGTGGTTAACCTGGGTGTAATGGTCTCCCAGGAAGAATATATTGAAGCTGCTATAGAAACAAATGCCGATGTCATCTTGGTCTCTTCACTCTACGGACATGGTGAAATCGACTGTCACGGCTTACGTCAGAAATGCGACGAAGCCGGATTGAAAGAGATCCCCTTACTTGCGGGTGGAAATTTAGTGGTTGGAAAACAAAATTTCGAAGATGTGGAAAAACGGTTCCTGGCCATGGGATTCACCAGGGTCTATCCTCCCGGCACCACAGTTGAAACATGCATTGAAGACCTCAAGGAGCTGTTTCAATCGGAATAAACCTTGTTTATAAGGGATCACTACAAAGAAGACAACCTGATTCGATTTTTTAAAAATGAATTTGCTTACTGCAGATATAGGTAGCACCTACACCAAACTGACAGCCATCGATTCGATCCGGAAAAAGATCATAGCCACATCGTCTGCCTTCACTACCATTGAGACCGATGTGATGGAAGGGTTCTCATCCGCTTATGGTCAATTGAAAAAGATTGCAGCCAATTTCGAATACGATCAATTGCTCTGTTGCAGCAGTGCCGGTGGTGGGCTTAAGATGGTTGCCCTCGGTCTTGTGCCGGAATTAACCTCTAAAGCGGCAAAGCTTGCAGCAGCCAGTGCCGGCGCCAAAGTGGTAAAAACCTATGCCTTTGAGATATCGCAGTCGGAGCAAAACGAGATATTTGAAATTGATCCCGATTTGGTTTTACTTTGCGGTGGCACCGATGGCGGCAATAAAGAGGTCATCCTCTCCAATGCCCGTCGATTGACTCAGATTCAAAGATCGTTTACCATCATAGCGGCAGGCAATAAAAGTGCATCTTTTGAGTTGGAAAAGATATTCTCCGAATCGGGGAAAGCTTTTGTAATTACCGAAAATGTGATGCCGGAGTTCAACAAGCTCAATATCGAACCGGCAAGACAAAAGATAAGGGAACTCTTTATCAGCCGGATTATTGAAGCCAAAGGATTGAGTCGGATTCAGGAACTGTGCAAGACAGCTATCATTCCCACTCCTTTGGCGGTACTGGACGGTTGTGAATTATTAAGTAAGGGTACAAAATCAATTTCGGGTATCGGTGATTTGATGGCGATTGACCTTGGAGGAGCAACTACCGATATCTATTCCATCGCTAAGGGGAAACCAACACGAACCAATGTAACGGTCAGAGGATTACCTGAGCCTGCAAGTAAACGGACAGTGGAAGGGGACTTGGGAATGCGATACAGCCTCTCCCCGCTTGTGAATGGTCTGGAGTTAAACGATCTTTCAGATGAATTGGGAGTCGAAAGAGCAATTTTAGCAGATTGGATAGATGCTTGCATCCAAAATCCGGCGTTATTGCCACCACCCGGATCGATCGAACAAAAGGTGGAAGAGTTTCTTGCACGCAATGCTGTAAGAATAGCCACAGAACGCCATTGCGGGTCCTATCAGTCGGTTTACACTCCTTTTGGGCAGATGTTCACACTTACCGGTAAGGATCTCTCCGCAGTACCATTTGTTATTGGAATAGGAGGAGCGATCATCAATTCCCATCGACCTCATTATATTTTAGAGGGAGTAAAACCTCTTGTCAATGATTTCGAATATGCCAAACCCGAAAATCCTCATTTTCTGATTGACAAAAAATATATTTTCGCTTCCATGGGATTGATCAGTTCTGTTGATGCCGATTTGGCAATCACATTACTGAAACAGGAAATTATCAATTCATAGAATTAAAATGCACAAATGCAGTTGAAAGAGGAAAAAACCCGACATATTTAAAATAATCATTAAACACCCGAAGGGAATGATTATTTTGAACATCAAAGGTTCCATACACCGAAATATGAAAAATAAAACCAAAATATATGGAAATAACCAATAAAAAACTATCAGACGATGCTTTTTTCGCCCAACGAAAAGAGGTCCTGCAACAGTGGCATACGGGGAAAGAGGTCAATTTTGACGAAGCCGTAGCCTATCAAAAATCAATTCCTCCACATAAACGCTTCGGCACAAAACTGGCGAAAGCAGTAACTGAGAACACCACACTCATCCAACCAAGGGCAGGTGTGGCACTCTATGATGAGCACATAAAACTGCTACAATATCTCGAGGAGGAAGGTGAAGCCGATTTGCTTCCGTCAACGGTTGACAGTTACACCCGTCTCAACAGGTATAACGAAGCCGAAACGGGGATTGAAAAGAGTAAAGAATCGGGACGTTCAATGCTCAATGGCTTTCCCATCGTAAACTATGGTGTGGATATCTGTCGGATTGTAACATCATCATTAAAGAAACCGGTACAAGTGCGTCATGGAACCCCTGATGCCCGTTTATTGACTGAAATCAGCATTGCAGGAGGGTTCACTTCTTATGAGGGAGGAGGCATCTCCTATAATATCCCCTATTCTAAAAATCATTCCATTGAGAAGACCATTTCCTATTGGCAATATACCGATCGGTTAGTCGGTGTATATGAGGAGGCAGGGGTATCGATCAACCGGGAGCCATTCGGGCCACTCACCGGAACACTTATTTCGCCCTGTATCTCCAATTCGGTGGCTATTATTGAAGCATTGCTTGCAGCCACACAAGGAGTAAAAGATATTACTGTGGGGTATGGTCAGTGTGGAAACCTTATTCAGGATGTAGCAGCCATCCGTTCGCTTACACGGGTGATACGGGAGTATCTCGATAAATACGGCTTCCATGATGTACGAATTACCACTGTTTTCCATCAGTGGATGGGAGGGTTTCCCCAGAACGAGGCCAAATCTTTCGGCGTCATCTCGTGGGGAGCAGCTGCCGCAGCGTTGGCGAAAGCCACCAAAGTAATTGTCAAAACGCCACATGAAGCCATGGGTATTCCCACTAAAGAAGCAAATGCCTCAGGATTACATGCTACAAAACAGGTGATTTCCATGTTAAAGGACCAAGATTTCCGTGAAATTCCAGCGGTCATTTCCGAAAGTGAAATCATAGAGAAAGAGATGAGATGTATCCTCAATAAGGTGGAAGAGTTGGGCAAGGGCGATTATGCGATCGGCACGGTAGCCGCCTTCGAGGCGGGGGTACTTGATATTCCTTTTGCGCCAAGCCGTTACAATGCCGGGAAGGTGATGCCTGCCCGCGACAATATGGGTGCAGTCCGTCTCCTTGAGATAGGCAATCTGCCGTTTACTCCTGATTTAATCGACTTCCATCGTCAAAAGCTGGAAGAGCGTGCCAAACAGGAAAAACGGACTGTCAGCTTCCAGATGGTGATCGATGATGTCTATGCCATTGGCAAGGGTTTTTTAGTGGGACGTCCGAAAAAGAATTAAAAATAAAATAATCGTATGAAACCGACATGTTTAAAATAATCATTAAACACCCGAAGGGAATGATTATTTTAAATATCAAAGGTTCCATACACCGACAAGGAAAAAATAAAATAATCGTATGAAACGAGCATGATAACTGTTCTCACACAAGAACATGACGAAAAGCGAGTTCCATACGACACCTTTGAATTTTATAGAAAAGTGAATACAGAGATAAAACTTGTTTTAACTATGTTGAGCGAAGAAAAAATCTAAAGAAATTGAAAATAAATAATTTTAGTCGTATGAAAATTATCAAACTTATTTGTGCATCCGGAAAAACAGGGTTCTTTTTTGATGATCAGAAAGCCATTAAACAGGGTGCTAAAAATGATGGCGCTTTCTATGAAGGTAACCCCGCAACATCTGGTTTCACCTCCGTACGCCAAGCCGGCGAATCTATTTCCATTATTTTTGTCCTTGAAAACGGAGCTTATGCTTATGGTGATTGTGCTGCTGTGCAATATTCGGGTGCGGCTGGTCGTGATCCCCTTTTTTTGGCAGAAAATTTTATTCCGGTGATCGAGAAAGAAATTGCTCCGCTCTATGTAGGAAAAGAGATCACCACCTTCAGGGAAATGGCAAATATTGTTGATAGTAAGAACTATCATACTGCCATCCGTTACGGTGTCACACAGGCTTGTCTCGATGCGGTAGCAAAGAGCAAAGGAAAACTTATGACAGCGGTAATTGCTGAAGAATACGGCTTGAAAATATCAGACCGGTTAATTCCTATCTTCTCACAATCGGGCGACGACCGATATCTCAACGTCGACAAAATGATTATGAAAGGTGTGGATGTGCTGCCGCATGCTCTTTTCAACCACGTAGAAACCAAGGTGGGTTGGAAAGGTGAAAAAATCAAAGAGTATTTGGAATGGCTCCGCGACCGCATCCTGACTAAAAAGCCATTCGACGGCTATAACCCTGTCATCCATATCGATGTATACGGCAATTTAGGTATTGTCTTCGAAAATGATTTTGATGCCATTGTCCGGTATATCGGTGAGTTGGAAGAGATTGTGAAACCGTTCAAACTCCGTGTGGAAGGCCCGGTGGATATGGGTGAAAAGGAGGCACAGATAAAAGCTCTGCGCGTTATCCGTGAAAAGATGGAAGAAAAAAAGATCTACGCCGAAATTGTGGCCGATGAATGGTGCAACACCCTTGAAGATATTATCGATTTTTCCGCCCAAAAAGCGGGACATATGATACAGATAAAAACACCCGACCTCGGTGGAATCAACAACAGTATTGAAGCGATCATGTATTGCAAGGAACATGGGATGGATGCTTATTTAGGTGGCACATGCAATGAGACCAACCGTTCGGCCGAAATATGTGCACACATCGCCATGGCGGCGTCACCCGTGCAGATTCTCGCCAAACCGGGTATGGGTGTCGACGAAGGTTATATGATTATATATAACGAAATGAACAGAATTCTGGCTATTAGCCACTAAAGATTTACATATATGGAAGAACTCAGAATACTCTCCCCTACTGCCATTCTCGGATACGGCTTCCCAATGGAGTCATTTGAAGAGGGAATGAAACGAAAGCCGCATGTAATCGCGGTGGATGCCGGTTCTACCGATCCGGGACCCTTTTATTTAGGTGCCGGGAAATCGTTTACCGACCGAAATTCGGTGAAACGCGACCTTGAAATTATGATCCCTGCCGCTCTTGAAGCCGGAATTCCTGTTATCGTGGTAACGGCGGGCGGTTGTGGTGGCCGACCCCATGTGGAATTTGCCGTGGAGATTGTGATGGAAATTGCCCACGAAAAACAGTTGTCGTTCAAATTGGCTGTCATTCAATCGGAATTCGACCGGGAATTTGTGAAAGAAAATATCCGTGCAGGCAATATTTCACCGCTTTTCCCTGCCCAGGAGATAGGTGAAGCCGATGTGGAAGAGTCGGTACGCATTGTCGCCCAGATGGGAGAGGAGCCTTTTATTGAGGCGTTGGACAACGGTGCCGATGTGATCCTTGCCGGTCGCAGCTACGATCCGTCGGTATTCGCCGCCCTGGCAATCCGGGAGGGGTTCGACAAGGGGCTTGCCATCCATCTGGGTAAGATACTGGAATGTGCCGCCATTGCAGCGCTGCCCGGCAGCGGAAGTGATTGCATGTTCGGCTATCTCCATCATGATGACTTTGTTCTTGAGCCGCTTTCTCCGTTACGTAAATGTACCGCTCTCTCGATAGCAGCACATACACTGTATGAAAAGAGCAATCCCTATATTTTACCCGGTCCCGGTGGCAGCATCAACCTTCACCATGCGCAGTTCGAGCAAATAGATGACAATAAGGTGAAGGTGAGCGGTAGCCGTTTTATACCCACCCACGACTACTTCGTAAAACTGGAAGGTGTACGCCGCACGGGATACCGCACTATTTCCTGTGCAGGTGTGAAGGACCCGATTATGATGGGAAAGATTGACGCCATTGTCGAGAGCGTGAAGGAGCGTGTGGAGAATAATTTTGAAAATTACGGGATCAAAGATTTCTTTCTCGATTTCAAAATTTATGGTCGGAATGGTGTGATGGCGATCTTCCCGGATATTGCCCATAGTGCAGGTGATGAGTTGCTGATTATTATTGAAGCGGTGGCCGACACCCAAGAGCAGGCCGATACTATCTGCGGATTTGCCCGCAGCACCATGCTTCACTTTGGCTACGAAGGGCGTATCGCCACTGCCGGAAATCTGGCATTTCCTTTCTCCCCCTCCGATTGTAAAATGGGCGAGGTATATGAATTCAACATCTATCATCTGATGAAGGTGGAAGATCCGAAAACGCTCTTCCCTATTGAATATTTCCAATTGTAAAAACAATAATAATGATGGAATACAAATTAACCGACATAGCATCTGTCATCCGAAGCAAGAATTCGGGACCCTACGAACTGACTTTCGATGTTATTTTCAAAGATTTCGAGATGTATGAACGGGTGAAAACGGCCAATATATTCAATGCTGCCATGTTTGCGCCGTTGTATGGTATCCCCGAATCGGACATCATCAGTCTGGTCTATTTTGATCCTGCCAAAGCTATCAAAATCACCATCGTACGCCCTATTCCGTCGGGTTCGCTCGGTGAGACCGACGTATACGGGGCACAGCAACATGCTCCATTGATGGGGGTGAAATTTGAATTGTAACAGACAAACAAAATCCTGATTCAAAGCCAAACTCAACCGAAATGAAAAATTTCATTCAAGAATATATGGTGTCGTCGCAATACTTCGCACCGCGCGGCAAAGAGCGGCTGATGTTCCTTGGCGAACAGATAGCGCATCGGCATCTGAATTACAGTGATCGGCTGATTGGCGTTGTAGGAGATGCGGGAGCTGGAAAATCGTCTCTCATCAAAGGGATGTTTCCGGGGCTTCAACTCTCTAACGACGATGATATCGTAAGTCCCCGGAAAATCATGCAGGTACGTAGTTCACTGATGGAGGTGGAAGATGCCACCACCTTTCACATCGACATCCGCTTTCAAATGGCTTTCACCCAAATGTATGAAATTGTGGACTACGTAAATTCGCTTTTGGAACGTAAACGCAGGGTGGTAATCGAGCATTTTAACCTGCTCTATCCGGTGTTGGGTAAAAATGCCAATATAATTGTGGGTATTGGAGAAGAAATTATCGTAGCACGTCCAAGTGTTTTCGGCCCTCAACCCCAAAGTATTTACCAAATTGTACACGAATCCCTCCGGTACCGAAAAATGGCACATTCGGCCGAAGATGTCACGACAGATGTCCTGCATGAAGTTTTCGATATCAAAGAAGAGGAGTATTTTTTCTCCGATGTAAGAAATGGTTTTGTGCTGAAATTTTTAAAAAAACCCAATGTTGATCTGGAAAGACTGGCTATACTGATTGATGAACGGATTGCCCAGCATCTCAATATCTCCTATTACGATGAGGATCATATTATGCTGGGTGATAAGATCATGGGATGCGATGGTCCACGATTTCACGTGGGTAACACCTCCGAAATAGAGAATTTCTCCCTTGTGAGGGAGTTTATTTATGATCCAACCACCAAGGCCTACTGTCTGGTCGGACTGGTAGACAGACATACAAAAAATTTAGAGAATAGAAATACGCACTATTTCTTGACCCGGGAGTGTTTTAATGAGAAAGATAAGTACATCTGATATAACCAATTTGGTTGAACGGCTTTGCATTGAAGCCTGTTGTGTGATCACCGACGATATCAGCAACAAGTTTAAAAGCTGTCTGCAGAGCGAAAGGTCACCTCTGGGTAAACAAATATTACATACCCTTATTGAAAATGCCCGCATTGCCCGCGATGAACGAAGTCCGATCTGTCAGGATACAAGAATATATTTTGCCGCCATCGGTGGAGCGGCAGCTCTTATGGCTCAACGTGTAGAAAGTGCGGAAGTGATCGCTTTCGAAGAGTTTGGCACAGAAGCCATTCGCCGTTTACACGTAAAGGAGTTACCCGTAGTAGTAGCCATCGATTGTTATGGCAACGACATCTATAAAATAGCGAGAGAGAGATACCAAGAATAATTATATCTATAAGTTACGGATCCATATATTCCTGAAGGATACGGCAGTTCCATGATCCTGAAGCATCAGCGGGAGCCGTCCATGGGCATTGTATTCCGGTAGTCCGATATAGGGTGTGTGCCCTTTCAGTATATAATTGTTTTGTACCACAATACCGTTCAAGACCACGGTAATCATTGCCGGTGATTCGAGCTTACCTTCCGAACCAAATATGGGAGCTTTCCAGTAGATATCATATACCTGCCACTCACCGTTTTTCGTATAGGCGTTGGCCAGTGGGGCCTGTTGTTTGTATATGCTGCCTACCATACCGTTTACATAGGTATCGTTATTGTCACCATCGAGTATCTGTACCTCATAATGGCTCATAAGGAAAATTCCACTATTGCCCCGGTTTTGTCCACTATGGTTTTCGGGATCTGGAGATCTGAACTCGATATGTAACTGACAATCGCCGAAATGATCTTTCGTCATAATTCCCCCTGTGCCAGGTTTCACAGACATAACTCCATCACTCACATTCCACTGGGGAGCGTCTCCTTTTACATGTACCCATTTCGAAAGATCAGTTCCATCAAATAAGAGGATAGCATCGGAAGGGGCAGATCCTGCCATCTTTCCGGGAGTTACTTTTTCGGGTACTGGATAATACCATTCTGTTTGAGCAGGCGTCCATTGCGTAAAAGCAGAGAGAGAATAGACGATGCAGATCATTAAAAAAACACTCTTTTTCATTATATTACTACATTTAAATTACCATTTTACGGAGCAACCGATCGATTCGTCAGCTACAGCCAGATATTATCGGGATAGATCACCTTTTCCAGAAAGAGGGCATGGCCTGGTGCCGATTCTCCGGCCACACTACGGTTTCGGGCTTCGATAATCCGTCGAAATCCCTGTTCATCGAGTCGTCCCCTGCCCGCCTCGAGCAATGTTCCCACGATGGCACGTACCATATTTCGCAGGAAACGGTCGGCACGAATAGTGAATTGATACAACCCTCCTTTTTTTTCCCACCGCCCATATTCAATCCTACAATTATTGGTTTTCACATCGGTATGTAGCCTGCTGAAACTGGTGAAATCAGTATACTCTTTCAATATTTCACACAGTTTATTCATCGCTTCAATATCGGGTTGAAAAAACAACCTGTAACTATATTCATGAATAAACGGGTTTTTCACCGTCGT
This sequence comes from Bacteroidales bacterium, assembly GCA_012728155.1. Classification (GTDB taxonomy): domain Bacteria; phylum Bacteroidota; class Bacteroidia; order Bacteroidales; family Dysgonomonadaceae; genus Proteiniphilum. The sequence goes on from JAAYFR010000244.1 coordinate 18,370, forward strand.
CACATAATATGTATAGGTACGAGAAATGGCGCTGAAACGAGCATGCGCATCTGGGCGTACCTCTCGGATAGTGGAGATAGAAATATCTTTCGGAAGAAAATTATTGAGTTTATAGACCAAATCGTCGAGAGCAAAAGGATCTCCCTCCCAGTCGAAATGAGCTGTCATTTCACGGGCATGCACACCGGCATCTGTCCTGCCGGCTCCAACCACCTCCACCTCTTGCCTCAAAATAGTTGAAAGTGATTGTTGTAATGCTTGTTGCACACTCATGCCGTTGGGTTGGATTTGCCACCCCACATAATTTTTACCGTCATAGGAAAATGTGATAAAAAAACGATACATCCTAAAGCGGGTTTAACTATTCATCGAACGAAGTCTGATTTTAGTAAGTATTTGTTTTGTGTTGAGCGGGAAGTCACCATCCATCATCCAGGCATAATAGCTCGGCTCTTTATTAAGAACTTCCGCTACCGATTTTCCTTTGTGTTTTCCGAAGTTGAAAATCTCAATTCCTTTCTCATCGTAAATAAATCTTCCTGCAAAATCTACGTTATTGTTATAACTCGAATATTCTTTCGATAGTGCTTCGATATCATTCTCCAGATCAGGATAGCGGTCGAGTTGTGATTGCAACACCTCATAGGTCGCTATGGTATCTGCTTCGGCTGAGTGCGCATTCTCCAGTTTTTTATTGCAGTAAAATGCATAAGCTGCCTCAAGGGTACGTTGTTCTTTTTTATGAAAGATAATCTGTACATCTACAAATTTACGTTTACTCATATCGAAGTCCACTCCTGCGCGGAGGAACTCCTCCGCCAGCATCGGCACATCGAACCGGCTGGAATTGAAGCCGGCCAAGTCACATCCTTCCAACTGTTCGGCAAGTGAACGAGCTACCTGTTTGAAGGTAGGTGAATCTTTCACGTCATCATCAGTGATACCGTGAATGGCAGTAGCTTGAGGAGGAATAGGTATCTCGGGATTGATGCGGCGTGATTTGATCTCCTCCTTACCGTTGGGATGGACTTTTAAAAATGATATCTCTACAATACGGTCATGCGTAACGTTAATCCCAGTGGTTTCCAGATCGAAGAAGACCAGTGGATTCTTCAGATTTAGTTTCATTTAAACAACATTAATCATTCAACATCATCGGCATCAATAGTGTCAGCAAATCTTCCTCTTCATCTTTCTCCACCGGCAGAATTAATCCGGCACGTGAAGGATCAGAGAGTTCTATCCTAACATCATAAGAGGGTATATTGTCGAGAATGTCAATCAGGAAAGAGGCTTTAAAACCAATATTCATCACATTTCCCTCATAAGAACAGGGAATTGTTTCTTCTGCGGTGGTCAGGAAGTCGATATCCTGAGCGGTCACCACTATCTTATCTTCCGAAAGTTGAAGTTTCACCAGATTACTGGAGGAATTGGAGAATACCGCTACACGTTTGAGAGCGTTCAACAGTGTCAATCGGTCTAAGGTGAATATATTGGAGTTGTTCTGCGGAATTACCGAATTGTAATTGGGATATCGTCCTTCCACAAAGCGGCATATCATCTTATAGGAAGACATATTGATATAGGCATTATTTTCATCGAACTTGATCTCTACCGATCCTGATTCTTTCGTAAGGAGTGATTTGAGTAGATAGGCCGGTTTTTTGGGTAATATAAACGATGACCGCCCTTCACCTCTAGCATCCGTGGTGGTTACTCTCACCAGCTTATGCCCGTCGGAAGCGACAAAGGTGAGATCATCAGTCGTAATATCGAAATAGATACCATTCATCACCGGGCGTAATTCATCGTCGGCAGTTGCAAAGAGAGTCCGATTGATACCCGCGAAGAGTGTGTCGGCTTTAAGAGTCAACGTCATATATGAATCTTTCAGCGCCTTGGGTTCAGGGTATTCATCTCCTTTCAGACCCACAAAATTATATTTCCCATTGTGATAATAGAGAAAAATCTCCAACGTTTCATCATTGATATCGAACGTAAGCGGCTGATCGGGCAATTCACGCAACGGATCGAGCAGGTTCCGGGCATTGATAGCCAGATTTCCCTCACCTTCCGCGCTACTCACTTCTACTGTTGTCTCCAGCGGGGTTTCATTGTCGGCTGCAGCAAGTGACAAAAAATCACCTTTCAGTTCGAGTAGAAAACAGTCGAGGATTGGCAATGTATTTTTAGAATTGATCACTCTACTTATGGCCTGCAGGTGACTTAACAATACGGTGCTTGATACTACAAATTTCATGAGTGTTCTTTCTGTTTATTTATTATTCAGCAAATATATAAAATTATCCTGCTTTATCGGTCGTTTTTCCAATAAATTTTGATGATTGTTTGAAATTCAAAAATTAAAAATCATCTCATTCCTCTTACCTCTCCCGATTCATCGGGATTGCCATATCAACTTCTCGGATGATGTTCTATAATCTCCTGTCGCAAAAAATGTCGATCGATATGTGTATAAATCTCTGTTGTTGTAATCTTCTCATGTCCCAGCATTTCTTGGATCACCCTTATATTGGCACCTCTTTCGAGCAGGTGGGTAGCAAAAGAATGTCGAAAAACATGCGGGCTGATCTTTTTTTGCAAACCCATTTTCTCCGCATAGAGTTTGATATAGTGGAAGACGGTAACTCGGGAGATGGCTTTACCGCGCGAGCTGACAAAAAGGAACTCCTCATTTCCTTTTTTAATAGGGATTTGATTCCGATAATAAATCCAATCCTGAATCTTTTGAATGGCAACATCAGAAATAGGCACCAACCGCTGTTTACTTCCCTTCCCTTCTACACGTATGAACCCCTCTTTAAAATAGAGATTTGAGAAACGAAGGTTAGTCAGTTCAGATATGCGGAGTCCGCAACTGTACAATGTTTCAATGATAGCATAATTGCGGGTTCCTTCAGCTGTCGATAGATCAATGACACCCAATAATGAATCGATCTCCTCCAGTGACAAGACAACCGGAAGTTTCAATCCGATCTTGGGGGCCTCCAATAATTCGGCAGGATCATCCAATCGGATCTTCTCCAGTATGAGAAAGCGGAAAAATGATTTCAATCCCGATATAATACGGGCAATAGAACGAGATGAGATATTTTTATCGTGCAATTCGGCGAGAAACTCCTCCAGATGAATCGTCTGGACAGATTTCATGTCAATCGCTTTACCCTCCATGAATTTCATCAATTTTTTCAGATCGGTCATATAAGCATCAATGCTGTTTGCCGATAATCCTTTTTCGAGCAGCAAATAACGTCTATATTTTTCTACTTTTGGATCCCGCTCCATTTCACTTTCCCTCGAACTTCTTTTTAAGGAATTTAGCCTCTTCGAGATAATCCTGGATCTTGGTCAATACAAAATCCTTCTCCTTCTCCGGCAAAGTTTCTCCTTTTTCTAATTTTTCCATAATGCCAATTAACGATTCACTCCCCATCGACCGAAAAAGTGGCAATATCTTATGGGTAATTCCTTGGATCACTTTTTCTTCTTTCTTCTGAAAAGCTTCCTGAAGTTGAACCCAAGAGATACCGGTTTCGTTGATAAAAGATTCCAATATAGCTTGTGACGTCTCTTTGTCATCACTTACAAATTCAATTAACGCGCTGACACCCTTCTCTTCAAATAATTGTTTTTCTTCTATTTCAAAAGCATCATGTGCAGGATCTTCTTCCCTCACATAATTCCAAATCGTATTGTATAGTCTATTTGAGGTAAATGGTTTGACGAGGAAATCGGTGAATCCGACACTCTTTATCTTTTCTTTCGATATATCCGATCTGGCTGACAACCCAATTACCGGCATATTTTTTATCCGCTCACTTCCTAACCGACGAATCCTGTCAACAAGTGAAAATCCATCGGTACCGGGCATTTGAATATCCAGAAACAAGATATCGAATGGCTTCGATTCAAGAAGCGGCAACACTTGATCGGGGTTCATCTCTATCACTGTCTTTATCTTCTTCCTCGAAAGCATTTCCGAAGTCATTGTCAACTGAACAGGATCATCATCCACAAGAAGTACGTAGATGCCCTCAAGCTCTTGCTGTGCTATGCCGGAATCATTTTTATCCTTGTTCTTCTTCTGCGGCTCCTCCTCCTTTGCATCGTTCAGAGGAATCTCAACAATAAATTCAGATCCTTCTCCTTTTCGGGAATTGAGACGGATGGATCCATTTAATGTCTCTATAAATCCTTTGGTAATGGCTAATCCCAGACCGCTTCCTTCCTCTCCCAACGGGTTATCTAATTGCCTGAATTCTTGAAAGATAATTTGTTGATCATCCTCATCGATTCCTTCACCGGTATCGATGACTGAAAAAAACAGATGTTTCCGAGGCTCCTCCGTTAAACGGGCTTTGATCTGCACACCTCCTTCCGATGTATATTTTACTGCATTAGAGATGATATTATTCACAATTTGCCGTATCATATAGAAATCGCCATAGACAGTCAGCTGGTCAGGCAACTCATTCTCAACAGTATAGTGCAACCCTTTCCGCTCTACCAACGGTTCAAAGCCTGAAGCTGTAGTAGAGATAAGTTCATGCAAGTTGAAATTCGTTTCTTTCAACTGCCAGCTTCCCTCCTCTAATTTATGATAATCGAGCAAAGCGGAAGCAAGCGATAAGATATGTTCACCCGAATTTCTCATATTATCCAGGTAAGTCTCGTTCTTCCGATCTCCCTGGGTATCCATCAATTCGATGAAACCCAGGATAGAACTTACAGGTGCCTTGATATCATGTGAAATGGTAAGCATCAGTTTCTCTCGCGAGGCAAGTAGGTCAGAAATACGTTTATTCGACGCCTCCAATTGCCTTCGGTAGCGCTGACTTTTATTAATATCTATCAGTAACAACAAGGCAAAGATAAAAGCGACAAGCAACGCCACACAGAACGCTATGAACATGGTATGTTGCGAATTGGCTAAGGTCTCCTCTTTTTCCTTAATAAGTTGTATCGATCTCTCCAACTCCTCCTGTTCAATACCCTTCAACAGCTCGTCGATACGGGAAGTAAGCATCCGGTTGGTTTCATTCATGCTCTCCTGACGTTTGAAATAGGCCAATTGAAAATACCTTTGTCGTTCCAGATCAACTCTCTCCGAATAACGCACCTTGTGGATAATAGTATCCACGATCAGTTTGAGATCACTTTCCGACACAATCGATTTCTTCTCAATCACAACAGTAGAATCGGTACGGGCTACAAACACGTCTCGCACCCGATCAAGGAAACCTCTCCTATTTCCAACCACTACGCTGGTATCATTTTGGTGAGTATCTTCACTGTTCAGGTTCTTATTTTCAAGAAAGTCAGCTATCTCCCGGTTCAATTTAGGCGGTACATAACTGCTTTCGGTCTGTTGCACAATCCTTGGCGCACGGCGAATGGAGTCAAGCAATACTGCTACTCCTTGTAGATTTTCCCTTTTCCTATCGACCAATAACTCAATAGAGTCCAATTTCTCTACCCGCGAAGAATCGGCTGCCACCTGCTTCAATTCAACAAGATTGGCTTTGATCTTGGGAGAGATAGAGTCATATTTGAGAAAATATTGTTCTGCATTATCAGCATTGATCAGGTTTTGTTCGCTCTCAATCTCATAAAGCATAGAGAGCGTATTTCCCACAATCAGTAATTCCGACATATCCTCGTTGCTTATTCTTTTGTTCGAATAGTCAACCAAGTTACGATAAAGGACAACAAGTCCAAATGCCATTACTACTACTACAAGAAAATATCCAATAATGACGGTAAATTTAATCTTCAATGAGTTTTGTTTCTTATTTTCAGGTAAAGATTGCATATTGATTTTCAATTATTGATAAATATGTTATAGAGTTTAATTTTGTTGTAAAGTGTTTTTCTGTCGATATTTAGGATGGAAGCAGCCATTGTTTTATTACCTTTGGCCAGTTCCAATGCCTCCATAATTTTCTCTTTTTCATAATATTCCTTACGAAGACCCTCTATCGGATTCAACAATAGTCCGCGGTTATTGACCTTTGTCTTATCTACGAACAGTTCCGGAATGATAGACTCCGGAATGATCTTACCCTCTGTAAGCAAGGCTGCTTTTATAATACAGTTTTTTAACTCCTGTATATTTTCCGGCCAGCCATATTCGGTCAACCGCATCTCTACGGCAGGATCAATGGATTCTATCTGTTTGTTAAGTGTAGCATTGGCAAATTGAAGAAAGTGGTGGGCAAGGAAAATAACTACCTCCGTCTTATCTTTCAGGGTAGGTAATATAATACAATTTTGTATAATCAGGTTATAAAGTTTGGGTATGAGACGTTTCTGCAACTCATCCTTACCTACGTCAGAACTCATGATTACCTGAATAAAATCATCGCCTTTTTTTTGTCTTGTGAGGATGTTTAGCAACTCATCCTGCTGATTGATATCGAGATAAGCTATTTCACGTATATATAAAAGTCCCCCCTTTGCTTCACGGAATTTTCGCATAAGCGGCGATTTCTCATCCCTTCCGTTAGAAGATGTACGGTAACTATTTACCCTATTTGCAGATTTATCATCATCGAAAATCACAAAGGGATTCGATAAATGGGTTCCTTTTTCATAGATATATCTCGCACCGGAAAGTTTTCCTGTACCTGGATCTCCAATAATTAACCGATGTTGGTTATTTTCTGCAGCTTGGTCGAACTGTGTGTAGAGCTTTTTATACTCTTCGTCCGGGAATTTGATGAAAATATCTAAAAAACGGGTCTGTTTCAACATCCGTTCCTGACGAATAAACGCTTCATCAATTTTTTTGAAGAGCTGTTCCGGTTCAATCGGCTTGGAGATATAATCCACTGCGCCCGATTTCATCGATTCAACCGCTGATTCAATATCTGCATAGCCAGTCATCATGATTACAAGTATATCAGAATCATATTTCTTTACCCAGGAAAGGAAACTGAACCCATCTGCATCTGGCATCCTTATATCACTTAAGATTAAATCGAACGGTTGTTCTTTAACTTTCTGCTTCGCCTCCTTCACACTGGCAGCGGTATCCACGCTGAAACCTTTTTTTCTCAACCATGATTTCAGCATCAGACAGACAGTCAGATTGTCGTCAATAACAAGTATATTCTTGTTTGTATTGTCCATAATAAAAAATTGAGGGTAAAGAGCCGGAATTTAAAGTTTGTTTTTCTCTTTTTCCAATTCACGGGGTATCATGACAGCTGCATAAAACAGAAATATCGCTCCTACGATCATTACCAACGCCCACTCGTTTCGTTCCTTGAACATCAGATAGGTCGCCACAATCATCGATATGCATGAAAAAAGTTGAAAATTAAACAACCTCTTACCACGGATACTCTTACCTGGATAGGGATTCATAAATGTCATGAGAGTGAAAATTACCACTGAAAAAGCCATTATCCAAGGAGCTACATCAGGGATGAAAAGATAAAATACCGCTGATAATAAAATCAAGACAGCCGAAATACGCAATAAAAGATTCTTTACTCGGTGCATTGTATGTGTGCTAATTTTTTTAAAAAAACCAACCTTAATTCGACCATAAACCTTACAAATATAGCACTTTTTTCATTATTAAACATAATCGTTTATTACTTCTTCTCTTTAATAATAAAAATCTCCTCATTTTCTTTTTTCATAAAATAATTTTCACGTGCAAACTTCTCAAGATCATCCTTATTCGACTGAAGTTCATTTAGTTTTCCCCTGTCTATTTCAGCCTGCTTCCGATAGAATTCTACCTGAGACTCAAGATCTTTTATCTGAGACTCATACTTCATTCTTTTGGTAACTGTTGTATCACTAAAAAAAAAGAGCATCGCAATAAGCACTAAAAGAATAATAATCTGATAGGTAGTAAGTCCCAGTATTCTTCCTGAACCAAATTCTTTTATATATTTACTCATCTGGTTACAAATTAATTGTAAAATATGAATTATTAATTGTAAGCTATCTTTCAACTATTGCAAAAATAACCTCTTTTTTCCAAATCTGCGAACCATTGCTTGAAAATAATAGAAAATATCCATTCTACCCTTTAGGCAAATTAAACAAAATAAAGTATCTTTACACGCAAGTTTAAAAACAAGATATAGAATCGAGGTTAAAAACTTACTCTATACTCTTTATTCTAAACAATTATATGAAGAAATTTATTGCTGCAAGCGCGTTCATGCTCGTAACCTTCGTATCCTTTCCCTGTACCAATTTGCTGGTAGGGAAGAAAGCCTCCACAGACGGATCCACACTGATATCTTATGCAGCCGACTCCTATGCACTCTATGGAGAGTTATACCATTGGCCGGCCAAACAATACCACCCGGGAGAGATGCTCAAAGTATATGAATGGGATTCGGGAAAATATTTGGGAGAGATACCCCAAGTATTACAGAGTTACAATGTAATCGGCAATATGAACGAATATCAGTTGGCTATTGGCGAAACCACTTTTGGAGGGAGGAGTGAACTCTCAGATTCTACAGGCATCATGGATTACGGAAGTCTCATATATATCACGCTTCAACGGGCGAAGAATGCCAGGGAAGCTATCACCGTGATGACTGACCTTGTAAAGGAACATGGCTATTGCAGTGGGGGAGAATCGTTTTCCATTGCCGATCCAGATGAGGTATGGGTGATGGAAATGATCAGCAAGGGCACTGGGAATAAGGGAGCTGTATGGGTTGCTGTTCGTATTCCCGACGATTGTGTGTCAGCCCATGCCAACCAGGCGCGTATCCAGCAATTTCCGTTAAACGACCCGAAAAACTGCCTCTATTCTCCCGATGTGATCTCTTTCGCACGTGAACAAGGATATTTCAATGGCGACGATGCCGATTTTAGCTTCGCCCAAGCTTATGCGCCACTCGATTTTGGAGCACTCCGCTACTGTGAAGCACGCGTATGGTCGTTCTTCAACAAAGTAAACAAGGATATGGCGCAATATGTGACCTATGCTCAGGGCAAGACCACTGATCCCATGCCACTCTACATCAAACCCGACAGGAAACTAAGTGCTCAGGATATCCAAGAGATGATGCGCGACCATTATGAAGGAACCGAACTCGATTGGCGTTTCGATGTAGGTGCCGGTCCTTTTAACTCTCCATACCGTTGGAGTCCGCTCACTTACGAAGTTGACTCGGTAGAATATTGCAATGAGCGTCCTATTGCTACCCAGCAGACAGCATTCTCGTTTGTGGCGCAAATGCGCTCTTGGCTACCCAACGAAGTAGGTGGCATCCTCTGGTTCGGTATCGACGATGCGGCACAGACTGTCTATTACCCGTTCTATTGCGGTCATACCGAAACGCCCCACGAAATGGCCATAGGAAATGGCGATCTACTCAATTTCTCATGGACTTCTGCTTTCTGGATCCACAATTGGGTCTCCAATATGGTCTACACCCGTTACAACGACATGAGTATCGACATGAAAAAAATACAAGCGACACTCGAAGAAAAATTCAGGGCTTCACAGCCTGAAGTGGAAAAAGAAGCGATACGGATTCACCAACAATCTATCTCTCAATCTGTTGATTATCTGACTCAATATACCAATAACCTCGTAAAGGAAGGGGTGGCAGAATGGAAAAAATTGGGCGAGTATCTTATGGTGAAATTTTTAGATGGTGTAATCAAAAGGGAGGAGAATGGGCAATTCAAGCGTAATCCGTATGGGGAACCGACCTCTCCTTTACGCCCGGGGTATTCGAATGAATATTACAGGAAGATCATCGACCAGACCGGCGAAAAATATAAAGTACATCCTATTGAATAAACAATAAAATAAGAGTGTTTTAATATGGAACAAGAAACATTATTGGCACAAGTCACCGACAAGGCTATGTCTTGGATTAACGGAAATTACGATTCCGAGACGAAACAAGAAGTACAACAGATGCTCGACAGCGAAGAAAAAACCAAACTGATCGACGCATTCTATAAAGATCTTGAATTTGGAACAGGAGGACTGCGCGGTATTATGGGTGCCGGCAGCAACCGTATGAATATCTATACGGTAGGTTCTGCCACGCAGGGGCTTTCGAATTACCTCAAAAAAGAGTTTGCCAACCTCGATGAGATCAAGGTGGTAATCGGACACGATTGTCGTAATAACAGCCGTAAATTTGCTGAAATATCGGCCGACATATTCAGTGCCAATGGCATCAAGGTATATCTTTTTGAGAGCCTGCGTCCCACCCCCGAAGTATCTTATGCAATCAGACGGTTAGGATGCCAGAGTGGAATTATGATTACCGCCTCGCACAATCCAAAAGAGTATAACGGTTACAAGGCCTATTGGGACGACGGCGCACAGGTGCTTGCACCCCACGATAAAAATATCATCGCAGAGGTCAACCGTATTAAATCGACAGATGATATCCGCTTCGAAGGGAACAAGGAGTTGATCGAAATAATAGGCAAGGATATGGATACGGCATTTATCGAGGAGGTAAAGAAATTGGTACTCTCTCCCGAATCCATTGCACGCCATAGTGATCTGAAGATTGTCTATACACCGATTCATGGTGCCGGGAGCATGCTGGTACCCGATGCTTTGAGGGCGGTAGGATTTACCCAAATCATCTCCGTCCCTGAGCAGGATGTGTTAAGTGGCGACTTCCCTACTGTGATTTCCCCCAATCCGGAAGAATCGGCGGCACTCGATCTGGCGATAAAAAAAGCCATTGAGACCGGTGCAGACCTGGTGATGGCTACCGATCCCGATGCCGACCGTATTGGCACCGCCATCCGCGATAAGAATGGGAATTTCGTCCTGGTCAATGGCAACCAGACTATGCTGATCTGCCTCTATTATCTGATGACCCGTCGTGATGAGCTGAATTTACTTACCGGAAAAGAGTTCGTGGTAAAAACCATTGTCACCACCGAATTGGTGAAAAAAATCGCCGATAAGAGAGGAATTGAGCTTTTCGATTGTTATACCGGATTCAAATGGATCGCAGAGATTATCCGCCAAAACGAAGGAATAAAGAAATACATTGGCGGCGGAGAAGAGAGTTACGGTTTCCTTGCCGGTGATTTTGTACGCGACAAAGACTCCGTATCGGCATGTACCCTCTTCGCAGAGATAGCGGCCTGGGCACGTGACAACGGTAAGAGTATGTATGAACTGTTACAGGATATCTATCTCGAATATGGCTATTCCAAGGAGGTTGGAGTATCTCTGGTACGTAAAGGTAAAGAAGGAGCCGACGAGATAGAGTCCATGATGAAGAATTTCCGGGCGAATCCCCCGATCTCATTGGCTGGCTCTCCAGTTACCCTTATAAAAGATTTTGCAAAACTGGAAGCTATCGATTTCCTTAGTAACGAACATATCTCCCTTGAAATGCCAACCACTTCAAACGTACTGCAATACTTTACAGAAGAAGGAAGCAAACTTTCTATCCGTCCTTCGGGTACAGAACCAAAGATCAAATTTTATATTGAAGTAAAGGGTGGAGTAGCAAAAACAAGAGAGGCGCTGGAAGAAGCAGATGCAATAGCCAATCAGAAAATTGCCACTATTCGCGAAGAACTGGGAATTTGATTGATTCCTACTTGTCGGGGTACGTTATCCCGACAAGTAGGAATAACTTACCCCGATTTAATTTCAAAGGAGACAGCGCCCCCTTTCGTCATAAATTTCACAGCGTTGGCAAGTAAGCTACCCATACACACTTTCCATCCTGATAATCCCTTTTCTCAGTGCATACTGTACCATTTCGAGGGTACTGTTAATACCCAGTTTGCGAAAAATATTATTTTTATGGTTATCCACTGTGCGGGGACTAATAGAGAGCCGCTCGGCAATCTGTTTTCCTGAAAGTCCCTCCTGAGAAAGTACAATAATTCGTAATTCCTGTTTGGTAAACTCTCTACTCACTTTTGAAGTTTTTTCCTTTGCCGCGTAAATTTGGTAAATAATATCTGAAATATCTTTGCCAAAGTATTCCAATCCACTTGCTACCATCCCAATTGCCTCCAAAAGCACATCCATCGTTCCGGCCCGTTTACTGATAAAACCGTCAATACCCAAATCCACCATCGCCTCTACTGTTTCCATGGTGTTCGCAGGCGATATGGCCAATATCTTAATTTTGGGATAGGTTATCCGCAATAAACGTACTATTTCAGTACCATGCATATCCGGCAATACAATATCAAGTAATATAATATCTACTTCTACCTTTTCGAGTAGCCGAAAAAGTTCCTCCCCAGTTTCTGCCTCCCCCACAATATCGATATCGGTCTGTCGGTTTTCTATTACCGTCTTCACTCCTAATCGAAATAATTCATGATCGTCCACTACAATTACCCGTATCATATCGTTTCATTCATAGGTTTATATTATCACCTATTCTCTCTGTTCAATTGAATTCAAATATCCACTAATTTTGATGTGACGGCATAAAGTTAAGTGAAAAACTTTAAATAAAGTATCATAATGTCCATTTTAATAAGTAAAATTACTTATTGACAGGAAAAATCATTCTATTTACTTTTATATTATCTATTGAAGAAGAGGCGGTATGAGAGCAATAACTATGAAAATATTACAATATTTGGCTACAATCACAATATTATTGACCTTTTTATTGCCGGCATGCAACCCGATGGAGAAAGGGTATGATCATGAATTGGAAGTGCAAAAGCGACGGTGGAAAATGGAGATAGGGGAAGATTTCCCGAACTGGACAACCGACACTGTGGAAATGGAGAACCGCCTTGCCCATTTCCGGAAGAGCGGCAATAAAATGGGTGAGCAAGCGATGCTCCGGATGCTTGGCAACGAATTCCGCAACAGTTCTCGATTCCAACCCGCCATAGAGAAACATACACAGGCGTTACAGATCGCCTACGAACTCAACGATACCGTGCTCATCACAACGCTGCTCAACGAGTTGGGTACCGATTTCCGCCGCACGGGTATCTATGAGGAGGCAATCAAGTACCACTATCAGTCGCTGCAACTCTCCGAGAATTACATGGGCAGCGACGCAAAGACCATCACCCGCAACATTGCTTCTTCGCTTAATGGCGTTGGCATCGTCTACAGCACCATGAACGAACCCGACGAAGCGATCCAGGCTTACGAGAAAGCCCTGGAGATAGAAATCGGGAAACACAACCTCAAAGGGATGGCGATGAACCACGCCAACATAGGTTCGGCCTATTTCGACAAGGAGGAGTTTGACAAGGCGGAGAGCTACTTCCACAAATCGCTCCAGAACAATATCGATGCCGACTTACCACTGGGAATCGCCCTATGTAATATCAATATCGGAAGGATACACGAAACACGGGGCGAACAGAATATCGCACTGGAACAATATCAGTTAGCGTATAACATCCTCTCGGAGATGCCCGACAAATGGCATTGGATAAAATCGGGCCTCCACCTTGGAGAAGCATATATGAAAACAGGTGATTACCAGAGCGCGCGCATCTATCTCGACGAAGCGCTTCAAACGGCTTTTGAATTAAAATCGCCTGCCTATATTCAGGAGGCATATGAATTACTTTCCCGTTATAACTACCACAACGGAAATTATAAGCAATCGGCCGACGAGTTGAGGTTGAGTCAACTTTATGCCGACAGCGTGCGGTACAACCTTGAAACCAGTCGCCTGTTGGAGTCGCGCATCAAATACGAGACTGAAAAATTTACGCGACAAATTGAAGAACTCGACCGGCAGAATCAGGAACAGGTTTCAAGAAAGAGGCATGCCATCCTGATGATGGTTGCCCTGTTGGTGGTGCTAACCGGTTTGCTACTGCTTATCCTCTACAAGCGGAAGCTGGAACAACAACAGGCGATAGAGCTGAAAAATCTGGAAAAGATGCGTTCCAACTTCTTCACCAACCTCACCCATGAGTTGAGGACTCCCATCACCGTGATTAACGGGCTGAGCAAACACCTTATGTCGGAGATGGACGACCTCTACTGTACCGATGCCAAAAACTTGCAGGCAATCCAGCGACAAGGGAATCACCTGTTGCATCTGGTCAACCAGTTACTCGAATTCTCCCGTTCCGAATCGGGCATCGTCAAACCTAAATGGCGATATGCCAACATGGTGGAATACATCAACGTATTAACCGAATCATACACGCAGTACGCCCGCAATAAAGGCATAGAGATGTTCGTTTATAGCGAGGAGCCGGTTATTTTCATGAACTTCGCCCCCTCTTCCGTGAAGAAGGTGATGGACAACCTTCTCTCCAACGCCATCAAGAATTGCACCGAAGGAAACCGCATCATTGTACATATCCAACACAACCAAGCAACCCAAAAGTGCCTTATCATGGTCAAGGATAGCGGCAAGGGCATCGCATCGGAAGAGCTGCCCAACATATTCAAGCTCTATTATTCGGTCGATCCCCGTCACGAACAGACGAGCAGTGGCATAGGTCTGGCACTTACCAAACAGCTTATCAACGAGATGGGCGGCAGCATCAACGTTACCAGCACTCCCGGAGAAGGAGCTGAGTTTACCGTTACCCTACCCATATCGGATAGACCCATCCCCCCGGAAGAACGTGAAGAACTTCACTATGATCCGACGGAAATAAACGGAGCACCGCAAAGTGATGATAAAAACGATGACCTTAATTTCACACCAACCTCCGCCAATGGGAAGAAAACCATCCTCGTTATCGAAGACAACAAAGATGTAATACACTATATATCCACCATCCTCTCCGATCAATATATGGTAATCCATGCCTCCAACGGGAACGAAGGCCTACTGATGGCAGAACAGCATATCCCCGATCTGATCATCACCGACGTGATGATGCCCGAAAAAGATGGATATAGATTCACCGCCGATCTACGCAATTCCCTTGCCATATCACACATTCCGGTCATTATAATTACCGCCAAGGGCAGCACTGAGGAGAAACTTCAAGGGCTAAAATCGGGTGCCGACGCCTTCCTGACTAAACCATTCGACGAACAGGAGCTGAAGGTACGCATTCAGCAGCTACTCAAGAGCCGGACAATGTTGATGGAGACCTACACAGCTGCATTTCTGCAGGAGAGTAAAAACACCGTTGTCGATAGCGACCACAATATGACCTTCATCACCAAACTTTCAATAGAGGTCAACAACCACCTCGACGACCCACAATACTTCCCCGATGGGCTTTCGAGCGACATGTGCCTAAGCGAGTCGCAACTCAACCGAAAACTGAAAGCCATGACGGGACATACCATCTCCTCGTTCGTGATGCGTGCCCGCCTCAACAAGGCAAAGCAGTTGCTCTCCAAACGGCAGATGAATATCACTGAGGTCGCCCTCACCTGTGGTTTCAGTGATCTCAGTTATTTTTCCCGTTCATTCAAGAAAGTATTCGGATATACACCCTCTGAATTCATGAAAATTCCCGAAAAGCAAGAAGAATAGGCAAGGAAAAAGAGATTTCCAATGACACCGACAACAACATTTTCAGCCAAGGTGCATTTTTTTAAATTTATTAAAAGTTGACAAACATATTCACTATTATTCAGTAAGTTAGTTAATCGCAATGCAGATATAGTACAAACTTGAAGAGCATCATGCGGATTTAGTACAAACTTTTGCCGAAATATTGAAAGCTTTTCCAGTGCAACATTTCTACATTTGCTCGAAACAGAAAAGAAATATATGGATCCCGAAATAATGCAACTAATACAATCAAGGCGCGACACCCTCTACCGGCATTACGACCTTCCCGACAGTGAACGGCAAAAAGCCGAAGCATTATTTATTCGCATGGAACAATTTGGAGAAAAATGCAGAAATCAAAAGGAGTTCGAAAAAAAACTCTCTACCGTCACCATGAACAATGAATACAACAATCTCTTCGTCGAATTCACTGCTTATGCAAAGGAGGAGAATATACCGACGGGTGATGGCTCAAATTACAAATAACATATTTTATTTTTCATCATTTAACATCAAGACAACATGGCCTTTTTAAACAAACTCAAAGAAAAAGCATTCGGTGAATTTATAGATATCATCGAATGGACCGACAGCAGTTCTGACACCATGATTTGGCGTTTTCCACGCTATAACGCCGAAATCAAAAACGGAGCACAACTCACCGTACGGGAGACGCAGGTAGCTGTGCTGGTCAACGAAGGACAGTTTGCCGACGTATTCCAGCCGGGACGTTACGAACTCACCACCAACAATATGCCTATCCTCACCACTATTAAGGGATGGAAATACGGCTTCAACTCGCCTTTTAAGGTTGATGTATATTTCGTCAATACCAAACAGTTTCTCAACCAACGTTGGGGCACTGCCAACCCCATCATGATGCGTGATCCCGAGTTCGGCCCCATCCGCATGAGAGCCTTCGGATCGTATAACTTCCGGGTGCAGGCCGACCCCATCCCGTTCATCCGCAACGTGGCAGGCACCAGCGGCGAGTTCACCACCGAAGGGATTAGCGAGCAACTGCGCAACTTCGTCATCACCAAATTCACCGATTACCTAGGAGAATCGAAGATTGCCGCCCTCGATCTGGCTGCCAACCTCAACGAGTTCTCACAGGGACTGACCGACGGTCTTAAGGGCGACTTTGCCGAGTATGGCATCGAGTTGACACGCTTCCTGGTAGAAAATATCTCGCTACCCGAAGCGGTGGAAGAAGCACTGGATCGTCGAACCAGCATGGGCGTGATTGGCAATATGACCGCTTATACACAAATGCAGTTTGCAGATTCACTGAAAGACTCCGCCAACAACCCTGCCGGAGGTGGAAATCTTGCCAGCAATGCCATGGGTGCCGGAATCGGTTTGGCAATGGCAGGGCAGATGGCGGGACAAATGGTGAATCCTCAAGCCGGGCAGTTTGTGGGTAGTCAGCAGCAAGCACCACAACAAGCACCGCAGCAAGCACCACAACAAGCACCGCCACCCATGCCGCCACAAACTACATATCATGTGGCTGTTGGCGGTGTACAACAGGGACCTTATCCGGTAGCACAAATCCAACAAATGATTCAGCAGGGACAGATCACCCCTGACACATTGGTTTGGACAGCCGGCATGCCGGCATGGGCAGCGGCAAATAGTGTGGCTGAACTTTCACAACTGTTTGGAGCTGTACCACCACCATTATAAGCTGGATTCCGGAAAAAGAGTAAGAGTTTATAACCAATTACTGATTTAAAAATTAAAGTACCAAACACTTTAAAAAAAAACAATAAAATGAAAACAATAAAAACAGTCATCACCATGTTGGTGCTTGCACTGGTATTTCCGTTACAAGCACAAATCAACCTGAATAAATTAGGTAAGCAGATGAAAAAATCGGCTGAGGGACAGGTAGAACAGAAAATCAAAGAAAAATCTGCAAGAGAAACCCGTAAAGCGTTAGACAAGACTGAAAAGAAGTTTGATCAGGCGGTTCAGGATGCTGTATCGGGCAATGCAAGTGGTAAATCGAGTGCATCTAAAAAAAGCAAGAGCGGAGCAGTAGCTGCCGAAAGAAAAACCGGATCGAAAGAAATTTATGTTTCAGCCACAAGAGGGAGCAATAGAAACGACGGCAGCATTGATGCTCCGTTCAAAGATTTACAAAAAGCGGTTGATGAAGCACCGGAAGGTGCAGTGATTTTGGTTGCTGAGGGGAACTATCAAGGTAAACTGGATGCAGGATATATCAAAATCGACAAATATCTTTCAATTGTTGGCGGCTTCAGCGATGATTTTTCAAGTTGGGATCCTATAAGGTTTCAGACCATGATCCGCCCCGGTGCAGCAGCATCAGGCACAGGAGCCAATCATGGACTGTTGGATATTTATGTGAAAGGGAAACGAAAAGGGGAGGTTTTGATTGACGGACTGATTCTGGATAAAGGTGAGATGAACTGTTATTTCCTGCCCGATCCGTCCAATCCAAAAAGCGGTACTCCGGAAGGGTGTGAGACAGGCAGATTAGATCCGCCGGGGTTCCAATCCTCCGGTGCACCCAAGATGGACAAGGTTTCTGTTTCCAATCAGCTGATTCACGGCGATGTGGAGGGAGCGGTTACCATACGCAATTGCGTATTGTTGAATGGTGCCCACTTTGGCATTCAAATGGGAAATATGGGAGGGCATTTCGATATCTATAACAATCTGTTTCTGGCAAACAGGATGGC
>JAAYFR010000245.1 GCA_012728155.1 Bacteroidales bacterium
CGCTATGGTGGATCATTGCCCATCGCGACCTCTATCTCTATCAGGGGGATTTGGATTATTTGAAAGCGCAGCAACCCTATCTCACCGAACTGACCCATCAGATCATTTCAAAAATAGATAAAAACGGCAAAGAAAATCTTGACGGTGGGCGCTTCCTTGATTGGCCCACAGCAAATGATGAGGATGTTATTCATTCCGGCCTCCAATCGTTGACACTGATGGCCATGGAAGCGGGAAGAGATATTGCCGGATGGTTGAACGACAAGGGACTCAATCAGCAATGCGAGAAAACTGCCAAACTGTTGAAAAAACATCGTCCTACCGACCAGGGAAATAAACAGGCCGCCTCACTGCTCGCACTGGCCGGCCTACTCTCTCCTGCCAAGGCATCCCAAGTGATACTCGACAAGGGAGCCGATGATTTCGCCACTTTCTACGGCTATTATATGCTGGAAGCATTGGCCAAAGAGGGTAAATACCGGGAAGCGATAGATATCATTTCCGATTACTGGGGGGCGATGCTCGATTTAGGCGCCACCACCTTCTGGGAAAACTTCAATTATGCGGAACGCGCCAATGCCACACCAATCGACAGGCTGCCCGAACCGTCGAAATTCAATATCCACGCTGACGGGGGCGACCATTGTTATGTAGGACTCAGGGCCAGTCTCTGCCATGGCTGGGCATCGGGACCTACCGCATGGATGACGGCACACCTGTTGGGCATCGAAGTGGTGGAACCCGGAGCGAAAGTGATCCGGATAAAGCCCAATCTGGGCAACCTCTCTTTTGCTGAAGGCACATTCCCCACTCCCTACGGGATAGTGACCGTAAAGCATGTGAAACAACCCGATGGAAAGATAAAAAGTGAAATAGATGCACCAAAAGAGATAAAAATTTTAAAAAAGTAATCATCAGGATTACATCGGTAGAGCCCATCACCCGAGGAAGTTTCTTTGACAGGAGCTTCCTCGGCTCTGTTTAATGAAAGAATCTATCACAAAAACGAAAGAAAAAAAAATATTTCGGAAAAAAATTAGGTTTTCTGACTGTTTTGTTCTATTTTCGTTGTTGGAAAAGTTTATTATATGCGTTTTTATACTTTTTACAGCATTAATTTTTTATAAATTCTTGTCAAACAACATAATAAAAACTTTCCTCTTTAATGTACATATTTTTGTTAAATTTTAAAAAGCAAAAAAATGAAAAAAACACTTTTTTTTCTATTGGTACTTTTTGGTATCACCTGTTTTGTGTCGTGTAGTAGTGATGACGACACTCCTGCAGAAGAGCTGACGCTTACCTTAGGAATGGCAGACGGTAGCGCGTTACCTCAAAAATTAGAGTTTAGTTCCGATGCCGACACGAAGAGACTGAGAGTCAAATCGAATGGGGATTGGAAGATCTCAAAAACCGGGTCTTCCACCGACTGGCTGACCGTAGCTCCTGAGTCGGGGCAATCAAATGGCACCATCACCCTTACGGCCGCAAAAAACACCACTACCAGTAACCGGGATGTGGTATTGGTATTCAGCTTAGGCGATAAGAGTTCTTTCTTATCTTACACCGTATCTCAATTAGCTTTCGGCCCCGCCCTCTCGGTAACGCCGGTAGAACCGGAAATCGTAACCGAAGCCGGTGGAAGTGTTACTTTTACCATCACAACAAATGCTGATGAATGGCAATATGAGGTGGAAGGTAAACCCGAATGGGTGACCGAAGAGAGCAAAAGCGGCACTTCCCTCACGCTGGCTCTTGGCAAGAATGTGGCTGCCGAAAGGTCTGCCAAGGTCACTTTCAAGCTGAAAGATTATCCGTCGGTAACCCAAAAGATCGAGATTGTTCAATCTGCTTTTGAACCGACCCTCTCGGTAACGCCTGCCCAACCGGAAACCGTACC
>JAAYFR010000246.1 GCA_012728155.1 Bacteroidales bacterium
TAACAAATGCACTGGCAGGGTTCAATCACAGCAAATATCCTTGGCTGGAATGGGACAAAGCCACGTTGAGCGGTAAAGTGTTGCATATACCTGAAAGGGCCGACATTCCGGAAAATATCAAAGAGCAACTCATCGTAGAATTATATTCTAAACAATAATTTCATGGCAATATTAGCATTTCAAAAACCTGATAAGGTAATCATGTTACAGGAGGACGCGTTCTCCGGTAAATTTGAATTCCGTCCGTTGGAACCGGGATACGGTATCACCATAGGCAACGCCCTGCGCCGTATTCTGCTCTCCTCGTTGGAAGGATTCGCTATTACATCGGTGAAGATTGAGGGAGTGGATCATGAATTTGCTGCCATTCCTGGAGTAATAGAAGATGTAACAGGTATTATCCTTAATCTGAAAAAAGTAAGATTCAAAAGGATAGTGGAAGAGTTTGAGACGGAGAAGGTAAGCATTGCTATTTCGGGTACGGAAGTGTTTAAAGCCGGAGATATTGGTAAACTGCTGACCGGTTTCGAAGTGCTGAATCCCGAACTGGAGATCTGCCATATGAATAAAAAAGCAGATCTGCGTCTCGAATTGACCATCAATAAAGGGCGTGGTTATGTGTCGGCCGATGAAAATCGCGACCTGATTGCGTCGGATGATGTGCAGACCCTCGTGATAGATTCTATCTACACTCCGATCCGTAACGTAAGTTTTGAAGTTGAAGATTACCGTATCGAACAGAAAACGGACTACGAGAAACTCACTATTGAGATTAAGACCGATGGATCCATCCAGCCGAAAGAGGCGTTGAAAGAAGCAGCCAAGATATTGATCCAGCACTTTGTGTTGTTTTCCGACGAGAACAAGATCATGCTGGAGACATCCGATGCCGAAAGCATTGAGGAGTTCGATGAGGAGGTTCTTCATATGCGTCAACTCCTGAAACGCAAATTGTCTGACCTCAACCTGTCGGTAAGGGCACTCAACTGCTTGAAAGCTGCCGACGTTGAATCCCTCGGGCAACTGGTTTCACACAATAAAAACGACCTGCTTAAGTTCCGTAACTTCGGAAAGAAATCGCTGACCGAACTCGAAGAATTGCTCGGCGGCCTGAAGCTTACGTTCGGCATGGATATATCGAAGTACAAATTAGATAAAGACTAACAACTACAATGAGACATAAAAAGAAAAATATCATTTGGGACGTAAAACTGCGCATCGCTCGGCCATGCTCTCTAATATGGCCAGCTCGCTTATCATGCACAAGCGCATCTTTACTACGGTTCCCAAAGCCAAAGAATTGAGAAAATATGTAGAACCCCTCATCACCAAAAGCAAGGAGGATACTACCCATTCGCGCCGCGAAGTATTCAGCAAGCTGCAAAATAAAGTGGCCGTCACGGAATTGTTCCAAACCGTTTCACAAAAGGTGGCAGACCGTCCCGGAGGATATACCCGTATCATCAAGACCGGTTTCCGTTTGGGCGACAACGCAGCGATGTGCTTTATTGAATTGGTCGATTTCAATGAAAACATGTTGGGTGACGGTAAGGCAGCCAAGAAAACAAGAACCCGCCGTTCACGTAGGAAAGCCACAGATGCTGCTCCCGTGGTAGATGCTTCCAAAGCGAAGAAAACCAAAGAGGTGAAAGAGGTAGAAGAGAATGTTCAGGAAGAGGTGACAGAAGTGGTTGAAACTGTTGTTGCAGAAACCGTTGAGACAGAAGCAACTGAGGAGCCTACTGAAGAAAAGGTTGACGAGGTTACTGTTGAACCGGAGATGCCGCAAGAGCCTGCCGAAGAAAAAACGACTGAAGAGTCAGAGGAGGTCCAATAAGATCTTCTCACTCAAGATAAACGCTGTGGGTACATCGTCATGAAGGCGGAGACCTAAAAGACTCAGTCGATTATGTATTTGCAGCGAAGCTGTGATTTTTAAAATGTTAAACATTAAAGAAAAGCGCCGCAAGTGATTTGTAGCGCTTTTTGCTTTTTATCCCTCTTATCCGACAACTTTCTAACCGGTTGAATGTTTTACCATACGGAGGCCTTGGTACGATTCTCCGGAACGTAAAGCCATCCGGGTTATCATAGTGAAAATAATTTTGAATTGGTGTTACAGCATATGTAACACCGGAAGGGAAGGGTATGAAAAAGATTGTTGTCATAGGTTGTGGTTTTGGTGGATTACAATTTGTGAATCACCTGAAAAAGGGACTCTTCGATATTATCGTGATCGATAAGATCAATCATCATCAGTTTCCGCCGTTATTCTATCAGGTGGCCGCATCACAGATAGAGCCTTCCACCGTTTCATTTCCCATCCGGAAAATATTTCAGAAGAGAAGGGATGTGCGTATCCGTCTTGCCAATGTATTATCCGTGAATGGCGAAAAAAAATATGTTGAGACTTCCGTTGGCCGGTTCCCTTGCGATTATCTGGTGCTTGCTACCGGTACCCGCACTAACTTTTATGGTAATACAGAGATAGAACATAATTCCCTCGTATTGAAATCGACCTATCAAGCCATCAATGTACGGAATGCCATCCTCTCCAATTTCGAGAAACTGTTATATGCGGAGAAGAA
>JAAYFR010000247.1 GCA_012728155.1 Bacteroidales bacterium
AATCCCCCCTTATAGTGCCGGGCTGCGCCTCCCTCCCATTTGTAATACCTGTCAGTTTTCGAACCACATTTACCACATCCAGCCCCTTCAGCGCCATTACCACCACCGGACTGTTCCGCATACCGGCTTTGATACGGCTAAAAAAGGATTTTCCGGCCAAATGTGCATAGTGTTCATTGAGAATCTCATCAGTCAACTCTATCATCTTCATACCCACAATCTGGATTCCTTTCTTTTCGAAACGGGAGATCACTTCTCCCATAATTCTACGCTGCACGGCGGAAGGTTTCAGAATTACTAATGTAATCTCCATAAGTGATAAGATGATAAACTTGTAATGAAAACGACCTTTTAATTACTGATTTTTTAAAAAATTACTTCCAAAGTAAACTTTTTATTGCTTCTCATCCAAATTATCGGCTCTTTTTTTTGTCTGGAATTTTCTCATTACAACTAAAATTAATCTTTATCAATCAGACTTACAAAACCTTACACGAAAACATGTTTTACAACACATTTTACCAATACAAAGAACAACAGACCATTATTAATCATTATTTTGTGCTTTGCAGCTTATTTGGCGCTGCATTAATTCAGCAACTATTCCCCGCTGCGTATGATTTTTCACCGCCACGACTGAGTTATTTTGCTTTTTTTAATACCCTTATCACAAAATGGCGTTTCATTCCTCAACCGAAATAGATAGAATTAAGTATCTTTGCCCAAAATTGGCCATCAATCGGCAGGATTCAGGATGCAATTGAAACTATACATCAATCATTAACAGTAAGAATAATGACCAGGTACAAGCTTATCAACAATATCTCAGGTTGGATTGTATTTGCTGTCTCAGCAATTGTTTATCTGCTCACCATTGAACCCACAGCAAGTTTTTGGGATTGTGGAGAGTTTATCACTCAAGCCTATAAATTGGAGGTTGGCCATCCGCCAGGTGCGCCTATTTTCATGCTGGTGGGCAATCTCTTCACCCAATTGACGCAGGATCCTTCTCAGGTGGCCAAGATGGTCAACATCATGTCGGCACTATTGAGTGCATTCACCATCTTGTTCCTTTTCTGGACCATCACCCACCTCACCCGCAAGCTTATTATTGCCGAGGAGGGAAAAAATCTTAACACGGGGCAGACCATTGCCGTGATTGGAAGCGGGCTCGTTGGCGCATTGGTATATACTTTTTCCGATACCTTCTGGTTTTCGGCTGTAGAGGGTGAGGTATATGCCTTCTCATCGATGCTCACCGCCTTAGTATTCTGGCTGATCCTCAAGTGGGAAGACAATGCCGACAAGCCTCATTCCGACAAGTGGATCGTGTTGATTGCCTACGTCATGGGATTATCTATCGGCGTGCACCTGCTCAACTTGTTGTGTATCCCGGCAATTGTACTGGTTTATTACTTCAAGAAGAATGATGCTCCCGACTGGAAAGGGGGAATCAAAGCCCTCTTGCTCTCTTTCGGGCTTATTATCATATTAATGTGGGGAATTATCCCCGGCTTTGCGAAAGTAGGCGGCTGGTTTGAACTCTTTTTTGTGAACTCATTGGGATTTTCTTACCACACGGGAGTATTTGTCTACATCATCCTATTGGCTGCTGTTATTGGCTGGTCACTTTATGAGACACTCTTTCCTAAAGGATCGGAAAAGAGGGCTAAAATCTCTTTCTTCCTCAGTCTTGCCATCACGGGAATCCTTTTTATCGGCAGTAATGGGTGGATATGGCTATTATTGATCGCCACAGCGGCTTACTTCATTTTCAAATACAAGAAATTAGAGATTAAATTTATCAATCTGGCCGTTACCAGCCTGATGGTTATTCTGATAGGTTTTTCGGCTTATGCATTAATCCCTATCCGGTCGAACGCCAATCCGCCACTCGACCTGAATAAACCGGAAGATATCTTCTCCCTGGGAAGTTTCCTGAACCGCGAGCAATACGGACAAACGCCTCTTATCTATGGGACAACCTATTCTTCTCAATTAGAGCGGAATGCCAATGGATCGATCAGCCAAAAGGGGGAGAAAACTTCCTACCAAAAGATTGTAAAATCCTCACCCGACCAAAAAGACCGATATGAAAAGGTGACGACACCCATATACAAATATAGTGACACGATGCTATTCCCCCGGATGCACTCCACCTCCGGCAATCCATCGTTCAAAAACCACAGCTTGGGGTATGAACAGTGGGGAGGGGTAACCGACCTGAGTAAGAAGCCCACCTTCTGGCAGAATCTGAAATTTCTCTTCAGCTATCAGATCAACCAGATGTATTGGCGCTATTTCATGTGGAATTTCTCCGGCAGACAAAACGATATCCAAGGTCATGGCGAAATTACCTCCGGCAACTGGATCACCGGAATACCCTTCTTCGACCAGCATGTGCTTGGGTTGGGACCGCAGGATAATATTGCACCCGACATCGTCGATAATAAGGGACACAACAAGTATTATATGCTTCCACTGTTGCTCGGCATCATCGGCATCCTTTATCAATTGCAGTTGAAGAAGAGGGGAAAACAGAGTTTTGCGGTGGTTTTTATGCTCTTCTTTATGACGGGACTGGCCATCATCCTCTATCTCAACCAGACACCATACGAACCGAGGGAGCGTGACTATGCCTATGCAGGCTCTTTCTATGCCTTCACTATCTGGGTGGGAATGGGAGTGACAGGTATCAGCTATTTCTTAAGGAGATATATTAAGAATACCACTGCCGCAGCAGCCTTGGCTACAGTAGCCACACTCTTCGTACCCATACAGATGGCATCCCAGAATTGGGATGACCACGACCGCTCAGGCAGGACCTTGGCGAGAGACACCGGCATGAACTATCTGAGTTGCGTAGGAGAGAACGCCATCCTCTTCACCAATGGTGATAACGACACCTACCCACTTTGGTATGTGCAGGAAACCGAAGGATTCCGCACCGACGTACGGGTCACCAACCTCAGCTTCTTACAAACGGAATGGTATGTAGACCAATTGGCACGTCAGGCTTATGAGTCGGAACCGCTGCCTATCCGGTGGACAAGCTATCAGTATGCGGGCAAGGCGGGCAGTGCAGCATATATCATCACCAAAAAGGAGATCGAAGATGCGCTCCGGAACAACAATATTCCCCCTGTTTCTTTCGGTTCTTACTACGATATGAACTCTTTCAGAGACACTCTCTCGCTAAGTCGGATTATGGAAAATCTGAGGACGGGAGAGAATATCCAGCCGAAAAATCCCTTTAATACGGGTGATATGCCTGTCATCCCGGGAGATGTGCTTTCACTCGATGTGGATACTACACAGGTAGACTGGAAAGGACTTGCGGCGAAGCCATCCCACAAGATGTATATCGATCTGAAAGGGAAGTCTTACCTTTCGTTCAATGAGCAGATGATCCTGGAGTTTCTCGACAACATCAATGATGGCCACTGGCAACGCCCCATCCATTTTGCGACTACTATCACTCCATCCCTTTATATGAAGCTGGAAAACCATAACTTCTCACTCAACGGCCTTACTTATCAGGTGGTGCCGGGTACCCCTCTATTCAATGGGGTAAACATAGAAGTAGCCTACGACAATATGGTGAACAAATTCAGGTGGGGAGGACTCGAAAAGAATCCTGACATCTATGTGGATGAAACTTGCCGGAGGATGCTCTCTACGCACCGCCTCTATTTCACACAACTTGTTGATGCGTTGATCGCTGCGGGAGAAAACGAAAAAGCACTCACAGCACTGGACAAAGTCACTACGATGATTCCCTCTTCTGCTGTGACTTACAGTACGGACGGACTACTCTTCGCAAGGGCCTATTATCGATTGGATGAGAGAGAGAAGGCGGAGACACTTATTGACGACATCAGCGACAGAATCAACAGGAATCTCGATTGGTTTGTGCGGCTAAATCCCGTGCAGCTATCCAATTCTCTCTCTGATGTGGTATATAACAACATCACCCCTTTGATGCTTATCACAAATATTTATCAACAACATAATCAGGAGAAATATAGAATAATGATCGACGATCTGTTGCAACGTGCACAATCATTTTATTCATTGGGAATCTCCTATGTGGGCGACACACTTTTAAAAGAGATAACCGATGGTTCAATACGCGGCTATTATTCCATCCCTGCCGACGATACGCTACAGCGTGCCACGGAAGAGGAGACAATGCAAAAAGCACTCGGTATGATGCAACGGTTCAACCCCCGTTTGTTGGAACAATACCAACAACAGGCCCAGTAATTACAATAACATACGGTTGTGAGGCGACTCACAGCAGTATCTCTTTTCGAATTACAATCATGATTTATGTTTATTGAGCAACCACCACACCTGTATAGGCTTCTTTTTCCGAAAGCCCGCTGGAGGATAGGTATCCCCGGACAGAAAACGGTCTATCTCACTTTCGACGATGGCCCCATACCCGAGGTGACGCCCTGGGTTCTCGATCTGTTGGATCAGTACAATGTAAAAGCTACCTTCTTCTGCGTAGGAGAGAACGTGCAAAAAAACCCCAACCTCTACAGTCAAATCCTTGGGAGAGGACATCTGACAGGAAATCATACTTTTAACCACGTACAATGTTGGAAAAACAAAACCGATTTCCTGCTGGAGAATACCAACAAGGCAGCAAAACTGATCGATTCGCCACTCTTTCGACCACCGCATGGACATATGCGCTTTCCGCAGAATTTAACACTGCGACAGGCAGGTTATAGCGTGATAATGTGGGATGTGGTAACAAGGGATTATAGTCGGTATACAACCCCCGAACAGGTAGTGGAAAACGTGAAGAAGTACACGCGGAATGGCTCCATCATCGTCTTTCATGACTCACTAAAAGCAGAGAAAAACCTGAAGTATGCCCTCCCCCGCGCTATCGAGTGGTTACAACAAGAAGGATATTCTTTTGAATTGATCCCAAATTCAAACTCAATACCTATGCCAGTACGGCGTATCGCAAATATTTAAACCTAACAATCTAAAAACTGATCTATCGACTAATTGACTAATTCACAGAAAACTAATCAGTCAATCAATCAGATAATCACCCCAAACAGCTCTCTTCAAAACTATAAATATAGTTAAATATTAAAGTCAACATAGTATTATGTATTGCATAGTACAATGTTTTGTCATACATTTGCGCTGTTCATTCTGTAACCATTCAGCATGAACGATAGTCTAAACAAAAACGACAATTATAGAAACCACTACAACCATCACTATATATGATTGAAATCCGACAATTACATAAATCCTACCGGACGGAAGCATTGTCGCTTCACGTGCTGAAAGGAATCGATCTGGAAATAAGAGATGGAGAGTATGTCTCCATCATGGGCGCCTCCGGTTCCGGAAATATTATATTATCTCCTATTCGCGAGTAATGCGTAGCAATCGGTTGATTTCATCAATAGAAACACAAGTGCCTGTAAAGATTTTTCAGGACAAGTCGAGTTCTAGAAAAATATAATTAAAACTCCCCTCTACCCAAAATAGTAATAGAGAACGATTTTGCTTTTCTATATAGCTGATTTGTTTCCGCGATATCAAAATATCCGTTTGTCTTATTCCAGATATCCAATCCCCGTCCCAAAGTGATTTTCCAATCGTCATTGATCAAAATATAGCGATCATGAATAAACTCATCATACTCGAAATAAAAATCGATACCGATAGGTGCTACATTATCTTGCACCTCTTTTAATCTATCCTTCACTTCGGTATAATTCTCATCCTCTTTGGTGATCAATTTCACCTCAATGGTCTCATCAAGCTCTTTATGACCGGCAATCAAACTTATTAGCTCCATTAGATTTCTAAACTGATAGGGAAGTCGGATAAAAGGATCGATAATAGTAACGGTTTGTACACCGGCAAGATATTCACCAAATAGATTTTTATACGATACACCCATTTGATTATCCAATATCTCCAAGTGTTTTCCGGCAAGTTTGGATTTTTGTTCTCCCCCCATATCGGAAGTATGCTCCTCTTCCAAATCTACAAAGATATTACCTTTACCAAGGTATTGAATCTCTTCAAGCGTTACAACCTCTTTACTTTTCGATTCTCCAACTACATTGTATGAAAAGTCCACCTCCTCAAAGGTTTCATCCATCTTTTGCAGTTGCAGTTTCACTCTACGTCTACTTTCAATAGCAAACTCAAACAACTCTTTCAGCTCCTCTACTGTAGCATTTTTATCGGGAAAAATGATTTTACACAAACCGGCATAAGTTTTCAAAATACCTGTTTTATCGCGTGTAGTAATAGTCTCAGACAGCTCAAAATGCGTCTGATAATCATTTGTCCAATCCTCCTTACGCAGCTCTCTAAGAATTTCAGCCAAATAATCCACAACAAAACCGTAACCATTAGAGAACATCTCATTACGAAGCTTATCCACCTCCCAGCCGGGCAGATAGGCATGCATTCTGTCTAAAAATGCAGTATCATAATAGACCTTTGGCAACGCTTCAAAAAGATTACTGTGATTGAGCATATAGGGAACGCTGTTATCGGTATTGCCCACGAACGCCATACTTGCCGATGCACCATACACCTGTGTGCCCCGACTAAAAGATTTATTGGCCATATAGTTTTTCATAATATCCACCAATCCGGTATCGATACGTTTAGCACGCCCTGCAAACTCATCATAAGCCACCACGTCCCAATATCCCACCAAGCCAATCTCTCCGTTAGAGTTATTTACAAACAGTTTTGCCTTAGAGACCTCACCACCTGAGATAAGTATCCCATGAGGTGATAACTCACTAAAAACATGTGATTTACCGGTTCCTTTTGGTCCCAACTCAATCAGATTGTAATTATTTTCCACAAAGGGGACCAATCGGGTTAATTGCAACAATTTTGAACGCTTTGTAAACTCATCCGGATTGAGTCCCATGGTTTGCAAGAGGAGATCCAACCACTCATCGGTGCTGAAATTATGTCTAAAAGTTTTATACTCTTCAGTATCCACATTGGAGATTTGAATCGGCTTTAGCGACTCAATAATCCAGGGAGTTGAGCCACGCTCCTCCGTAGGCATATATGCTAAAGTAAGTATACACCACACACCATCAGATAACAGTTTTTTATGCTCTTTCACAATCGCATCGGAGATGGGTATCTTTTTTAAACCCAAGTTGGCAAAATCCGCCTCATTTCGGTCTTTTTGATCATTCAGGCGTACACTCACCTTATCAATAATACGATGCGCCCCTTTACTGCGTACAAGATTCATAATATATTGTGCCTCATCCCGATGTACATAGTGCTCTGCAAGAATACTTTTCACCCGTTCAACTCCCTCTTTGATAATTATGTCATCATCTGAGGCGCAGTATTGCCCTAACAGATACTCCAAAACATAAGTAGGAACAACAGCATTCCCTTTCACCATTTTGGTCAAATCTTTACGCACCACCTTCCCCTCAAAAAACTCATTTATCTTCTTATCTAAACTACTCATAATCAATCGAAATCACTTGTAAATGAAATATTTAAATTGTAACCGAAGCGTTTATACTCTTGCCATTTCGAAGTGTTCACAATCGGTATTTGCAATACTAAATCAACCATCTGGTTACGATAAACACCTGCTGCCTCTGCGATCATATGGAATACAAATCGTTTGGCACGTTGCCTATACTCATCACCGGTAAAGTCAAAAATAAAGCTAAAAATATCACTCAGCACCTTCCCATCTTTTGCCTGAATAAAAGCTCTTATTTCAATTGGAAGAATTTTTTCAGATATCGGTTCCTGCTGTACAAACTCAACCGGCAACGAGTTGGTTGTAATTCGATTGTGCGATTGAATAATATCTATCTCAACCTCTCTCACGGTTTCCTCCCTCCCTTTAGTTATATCTAACAATGGGATAATGATCTCCTGCAAACTCGCACCGCCATGTACAAACCGACTGCCGGCACCTTTAATTCGATAACGGTTGATGCCTTTCGCTATCAAAACATCTGCATCGGATTGAATCATCAAATCTTTAGCTTTGAAATGCATCGATGCGGTGTCATCATCTACTAATTTGCTACCTAAGACGAAGCGACGATTCTCCTTGAAAGTTTCACCTTTAAATTTGGTAGCGATAAAGTCGCTCTCATCTACACTTGAATCCTGATAAATAAAACCGTGATCAGATGTAACTAAAACTCGGGATGCATTTGCAGAAATAGCGGCAACCACCATATCTTTCAACTGCTTAATCTCCTCCTGCGTCGCTTTGAAAATCTCCCCCTCTGTCACTCTATCATCACCCACTTTATCTATTTTATTGCTGTATATATAGATTATATCATATTCGCGGGTGAGTATACGGCGATCTGCTGATTTCATCAAAAGGAACTCTTGCGCCTGTAACGTTTTAGCGGTACGCTGTGTGTTATATTGTAAAATCCTCTCCCGATTTTCCGAACCCATCGATGAGAGACCATCGACCAAAATAGTATCGCTTTCGCCATCAAACTTCAATTCGTTGTGTGGTAACAAACTCGCCATTCCTAACTGTGTATAAGAGGGAATAGCAGCCACCATCATCTCCAAGTTAGCTTGAAATCTACTGATCATATTGATCTCTCCGGCAAGCTCCACACCACACTCATAGCGCAAGGCATCCGAAATAATCACCACCACTTTCTGTCGTTCCAAAATAGGAGCCGCCCGTTTTGCAAAAAAGTCACGCTGCATAAGCACTCCGTCAAAACGCCACTCCTTTTTACTATTCACCATCTTTTGATACTCTTTTCCTCCGGTGAAAAGCCACTCATTCACATATCGTTTTTCAACTGTCTCAAGCAATAACTTAATTATATTTTTCTTCTTGGATTGATGAAAATGCTCATAAAATTTTCTGTAGTAATAATCGATTTTATAGTTCTCATCAACATACTGTTTTATAGCTCCTTCTGCTGTATCATAATCGCTTTTCAGCTTATCTATTTGTCCAAAAAGCAGAAACGCATTGTCGAGCGCACGATAAAGATCCTTATAAGCTGAATACCAAAACTTCGACTCCCGGGTTTTAATAATATTCCGGAAGCGATCGTAAGAGATAGTGCGTGCCAAGAGACGATGTACCAACTCAAAAATAATTTTTTGATCGGTCAGATCAAATAGCTCATCCTCTACAATCTCCTCCAACTCTGCATCTTGCAGTAGACTCTCCACTTGCAAAACAGTAGCGATCTCGGATGATATACGCTGATAAGACTCCCTCATGGTATAGGAGTCGCGCCAACTCGATAAAATCAGTCGCGCATCAGCAGTAAGACCTGTCTTTTTAGTCAGCGGGAAGCTATTTTCAAACACCTCAATTATAAACTCATAAATGTTTTGCTCCGCCCCCTCATATCTATACTTATCCTTTATCTCATTCCATATAAACTCCTTTAATGCATATCGCTCCAAATCTTTATTCAACTTATCCAAGTTCATAAAGTAGCTGTTAGCATATGCCTGAACCAAGGTTTGCAAATCGTAATTATCGGTACCTAACACCACCGATAGAATTTTATATTTCAAAACTCTTACTGAATCCTTCTCATTAAAGAGCTCAACAAAACGGTTACGCCGATCGCGTGCACTAAAAAAACCGATATGTTGCTGCACCAAATCTTTATAGGTATAGTCTAACGACATCTCTTGTAAAAAGAGAGCCGACTGTTCGGTGTCAAAAACAAAGTTTGACAACTCAATGTCAAGCAACCAGTTATCCTCACCATCCGGTCGTTTATAGGGGAAGTAGAGCAGAAATTTCTGCTTCTTCTCCTGGCGCAGGATACGGTATTTAATGGCAAAAGGATTCCTATCCATCACCACCTTCTCCACATCGGGGATATTTACCTCATCAAACTGCTCCCGGCTATCCCCCTTTTCATCGTACCAAAACACCACCCGGTGCTGCCGGAATGCACTATTTAGATTATCGCTTAATGAACTCATTATATACTTTTTTTATTATCCTTTATTTGCTGCTTCAATCTTATTTTCCATTGAACAATATTACCTAATCTCCTTCACATCAATCCAGTCAAAGCCCCGCACTTTCTTTTTGGTGGAAACATCATTCAATCCGGCAACACGCTGCAAAGCAGCACCTAACTTATTGTAATTTACCAATACACCATCGTCAAGGTCAAGCTCCACGCGAGAGGTAGCCAATGGATAGAGCTCCTCTTTGTCGAAAGCAAGCAGTTCGGCAACAACCTTTTCCAACTTCACAATCTCCTTTTTAGCCCTCGTCTGTTCGCCGGCACTGCCATCCACAGCCACATGCTCCAGATGCTCGATATGATTTCTCAGCTTATTGATATAGGGACGATAATAATCATTTAGCACTAAGCTGATACTATCTTTCGTGTAACGATGCAGGTAAATTAAAGCTTGAAACTCACCCTTGTCAGACGACACCATCCAGTAGATAGGACGTTTCTTATATCTACTGATATGATCGTTATAGAAATCACGATAAAAATAGTTGCGAAGCGTTTTGCCCAACACACGCTCCATATAGTCGATATTGCGTTGCAAATCCTGCTCGCCCCACACCGCTTTAACAAAAATCTTAAACTGCGAAACGATATCATCCTCAAACCACTCTGCATCCAACACCGGGATAATACCATCTTCATCCGGGATAAAGCGTAACGTCTCTTTACTACCTGCTTTTTCAAAGAAATCATCAATACCTTCACCCTGATTAGCCAATATCAAACCCTCTTTATCGATACTGTAACGCCCAAACATACAACCCACGGCATAAG
>JAAYFR010000024.1 GCA_012728155.1 Bacteroidales bacterium
CGTCAGGATCAATCTTAGATACAATTTGGTTAACAAGCGCGGTTATATATTCCTGCTGCTCTTTGAGATAACCCAAGTCGCCATGGTACCGATAGAAATCGCGATGGGTAATTATCCACCACAGGGAGTAGGAGGAGATCCCGTTCATCCAGCCGGGTAGGGGAGTGGTATCCCTTCCGAAATCGAGCCTTTTTTTCACCACCTCCTGGTCGCCGAACACGCTGTTGATGGTCATGATCTCCGGGTGTATGTCACCCAGCCACACTAACCGGTCACGTTTTATCCCGTCCCACAGGTATTCCTGCATATTCAGGTGGACGGTATAAGCACCGGTCTCCCATATCTTGTTGAGCCGTTCGTCATCACAATGAAATGAACCCAAGTAGGGGATATCCCTGTATCTGAAGATTCCCCTTACCGACCGTATCGGCAGATCAACATCCTTGTCCAAGAGGTCTATCCGGACAAAGCGGAATCCGGAATTGCCCACCTCTACCGACCCCAGCCAGGGTATCTCCAATGTGTAATCCCTTAACGAATGGTCGTTGGTTGCCGAGCTCATCCCCGGAACACTGTTGTCGATGCAATCGCTCATCGCCTCGGAAACCGATTCGCCCAAGCGTACACGCACCTTCAAAGCCCTCTTTTCGGCCCGTATTGCGGCAGCTATCTCAATCCCTCCATATATCTCGGTGCCGAAATCCAACAGGATGGAGGCTTGCAGGTCGTTGTCCGACCGCAGTACACACATACCGGCACCGGAGGTGGATAATTGGCCGTCGAACTTGGTGAGAAGTACTTCTCCATTTTTTACCTGGCTCTCTTTATTGTCGGATTGCCAAACTACTTTTACCGGGGTAATATAACTCCGGGTGATCTCGTCTCTATCCAGGTTATTCAGAAAATTGTCTTTCAGGACATTTTTTTGTGCATAGATATTTCCCGATAACAGGAGGAGGAGAAGAATAAAAAAAGAGTTGATTTTCATACGATTAAAACTTTTATTTTCAAATGTATCGTATGGAACTCGCTTTTAGTCATGTTCTTGTGTGAGAACAGTTATCATGCTCGTTTCATAAGATTATTCTATTTTTTTCTTGTCGGTGTATGACAATTCGCGTGAAACGAGAATCGCCCACCTCCTTTAAAAGTATTCACTGGAGGCAACCCACACTTTTCATCCTAAATGGGTGAAAAGTGCGAAATCTTTGCAAAAATAAACTATTATTTTCATTGTAGCACTTACTCTGAATGATATAAAGGCTAAGAAAATTGATATAGCAAAAATAAAAAGCAAAAATAAAAAAACTATTTATCACCATGAGAAAGTTTGGCAGCATGGTTTTGGATCTCCTTTTCGATGCTATTTACGGCAAAGTGGCGTCATAGATCTCCGGCAGATCGATCAGCGAGCGCAGATAGATCGCCTGAGACCCTTTCACATTTGGATGGTGATAGATCTCTCCCCAGCTGCCCCGGTAATCCTCATAATACATCATCGTTGTATCCACTTCCATGCCATCATGCTGCAGGGAGGTGGCGATATCAAATTTGGATCCGCTGAGTTGGTATTTTTGGCGTATCTTCTCAATGGTTTTGTTGACTTCGATTTGTGTGCCACTTTCATTACAGGGGATATTGTTCAGGATGGGAACCGCTCCTTGCGACAGGATAAATTCAACCAGCTCACTCAGGTTCTCCTCACTATTTCCGCCATTCGTACCAATGGTGACCATCACATATTTCGCTTTGAGATAGGGTAGTTCGTTTTTGATGCTCTCCAACAGATTGTGGATGGTACATCCTCCCCGCCCGCTACTCATCGCTCTTCCCGCCACATTCTCCATGATCAGTTGCGTCCATGCCGAAGGGAAATCCCGGGTGGGAAAATAGCCATCCGGCTCGGTGATCGAATCACCGTAGAGCAGTAGGAACAGGTCACAAGCTCCCGCCAATACGCTGATCTGTTTCACTGTCAGAGAGCTGCCCGACTGTAAGCCGAAGCAGTAATAGTCGTGTTGGAGACCAGTATTAAAGCTACTGTTCTCTACGCCGGCACCCCATCCGCCGGGACCATCCATCGTCATCGACAGTTGGTCGGACTCCCCGCTATATAGGTCGATGATACGGATCAATTGCTTTTGATAAGAGCGATAGATCTCCACTAAATATTCATGGTCAGCATCCAGAAAATCCATCCTCTTCCAGCTCTCCGGGTTGGTCGCCACCGAAACCCGCTTCCCGCTCATATCCACGGAGAGCGCAAAATCGTTGGTGTCACTTTTGAAAAGAGCTACCGCGTCGTCACTGAATTTTACGTGATAACGGATCATCCGTTCTCCCAAAGTGTAGTATCTCTCCAGTCGGATGATTCCCTCTTTTCCGGTAATCACCCAACCATCGGATCGGTAATCGACAGTGAGTCCCTCATCCACCATCAGCTCGGGAAAAGAGCCGGTTTCGTTCAGCACTTGATGATATAGGAGGGTGGTTGCAGCACTCTCTGCATGCAACTCAGAGAAATATCCCCCGGTAGCGATGATACACAAAAATAAAAGAGATCGTAAACCACCGGTCGATTTTTTTATCATGACTGAATCGATTTTATTTTTTAGTGGTGATCATCAATCCGTTTGCAACCGGTCGTTGCGGATTGTCGGACGGTTTATTGGCAGTCGCTCCGTTCACAATCATGGCAGAGGAGCCCCCCCCGTCGAGGTTGAGACCGGTATATGCCCCCAACGCCTTCAGGATGTAGGCCGCTTGACCGGTGGTGGCTCCCACGGAGTAATTGGACTGTCTGCCGTCAATCACTAGAAGGTACGCTTTTTTCTGATTCTGACTGTAACCAATAACCGTACGTGGATGCGCCTCATTCCATGTGTTCGTTATTACGCCATCTTTGAGCATAGGACCACCGGAATGAGTTCCGATTATGCTTAGCTGCTTATCCTTTGCTTTTATTCCGTTCACTTTCACCTCGGTTGTAACCTCTATTTCATCTCCCACTTTTAATGACGAGAGAAACTTCTTGGCACCATTGTCCAACCCGGGCGAAGTGGGATTACCCACCAGGATGGCACCTTCACCGTTAAACCGTTTTCCCCTCCTTTCAAGTTTCAGACCTGCATTGGGTGCCGGCTCTGTTTCCACATCATGTTCGATGTCGGTAACGGTAAATTTCATGGCTTCGTTCACCTTCCATCCCCCTTGTGGATGAGAGAGAGAAACCATCGTGCTGGTGTATGGAGACCATGCCAGCGCCGAGTCGAGCGCAAGTTCGGTGGGCTTGCTGTAGTCGAGAAACGAAAAGGCCCGGTTATTGAATAATACCAGTTCTCCCTCTTTGGCAAAACCGTTCACATCAGAGAGAGTGAATGTCTCGTTTTTCGTTTTTACACTTCCTGCGAAAGAGACCGAAAAGGCGTAGTCAGGAAATCCGTTGTCATGGATAACAAGGGCTTGCACATGTTTGTGGGCGTAGATATCCGAAAAGGGTGTCTGGATAATCTTACCATTGGTCACCTCCATCCCATGCGGACGACGCCTTTGATAGCCGCTATAATCTTTTTTATTGTTATTGTTGATGATGCTTGGGAGATGCTCGTCGAGTACATAAAAATCACCGTTGGTGAGTGCCACCGGCTTGCGTCCCGCTGGCTCCATCTCCTTTTTCACATAGTTGAAGGCATTGATAGGTGTTTCCCTGTTGCTGTTGGCTGTATTCATCATGGCATTCCATACTTCGAGTTTATTTTCGGGATAGGTAAGGTCTACCTCTACAGCGTTTATGACCAATCCTCTTCCAAGGGAGCTGAGGCCGTTGACAAATTCCGGAATTGACAGTTTCACCCAATGGATGCCATCAGCCAAGAGCTCATATTTAAGCGTATCCACCTTGTAGGTGGTGCTGCCGATCGTAATGTTCAACGAATGGGTGACGGTGACCGGTATCTCCTTTTTTATATCGCCCGACTTGACTGTGACGATGGTCGTCCCTTTTTCTTTTCCTGAGACGATACCTTTAGCGTTGACAGTGGCAATGGCCTCATCGGCCGATTCCCAACTGAAAGATACATCGGTGGCGTCCGACGGCTCAGGGGTTGCCTTTATCCGTATCGTCTTCCCGATTTCTAACGAGATCGACTCGGGTGTTACTACGATTGCCCTTAGGGGAATGGAGTTGTCGCTATCTTTGTTGCAACTCCAAAGAGCGGTAAAAGATATACAAAGCAGATAGAAAGCGATTTTTTTCATATATGAGTTCACTACTAAAAAATTGGAAATTGAATATTCATTGTCATTGAGTGGGCAGTTATCGCTCCACTACAAAAACCCATTTTCCGGAACCTATATCCTCGATGAGAGAGAAGTTCCCTTGTCGTTTATATTTTGCAGGACTGCCATTGATCAGCAGGGTTTGTCCCCGCGAATAGAAGGGGAGCGATATATTGGCAGTTGTGTTGGCGGGGATTTCCACCTCAAGCCGGAACGATTGCCCCGGCTCATGGGTGAAGCCGACCGATATATCACCCCGAATGGTGGGATGCTTGATCTCCGCCGATCTCAACGAACCCGGCTGCGGCTTGATGCTGATCTTCTTGAATCCCGGCTCCATTGGTTCGATCCCCATCAGCTTGCGGGGAATGAGGTTGGCCGGTGCAGCACCCCAGGCATGGTTCCAATCCTGGTTGGGCTTGTATTTGTTGTCCCATGCTTCGAGGGTGATGGTGGAACCTACCCGGATCATATTGTACCAGCTCCTCTCACCGGTGGAGGTGAGCAGCTGCAGCCCATATTGGTCGTCATGGGCATCGTAAATGGCGTCGAGCAGAAACTGTGAGCCATATACGCTACAGGCCATCCCCCGCGAGCGGATAAATTCCATCACCCTGTCGACCTGCTTTTCGGGTACCAGCCCGAAAGCGAGCGGGAACATATTGGCATGGAGCGACGCATGGTCTGTGCCGATGCCATCCACATAAACTCCCCTTTTCCGATCGAAGAGATATGTGTGAAAAGATTGCTTCAGTTTGGCGGCGCGGTCGGCATAAAAATCCCGATCCTCCCTCTTTTCCAATGCCTCCGCAATCTGCGCCATCAGAACCAGCGCCCTGTAGTGGAAAGCGTTGACCACCGTGTTGATATCGGTGAAGACAAAACCATCGGTTTCGCCCCCCTCCTCTTTCTCCAAACCGAGGATCCCGGTATGAGGCCAATCAACGATATCCCGCAG
This sequence comes from Bacteroidales bacterium, assembly GCA_012728155.1. Lineage (GTDB taxonomy): Bacteria > Bacteroidota > Bacteroidia > Bacteroidales > Dysgonomonadaceae > Proteiniphilum. The sequence continues at coordinate 5,237 of JAAYFR010000024.1, forward strand.
CTGGCCGTCGAAATGGATCGAGCGAAGCAGTTCCGGTGTCACCTTGCCAGTGCGCGTACTGATAAACCCCCTCTCATCGGAAAGTGCTATCAGCGTTTTTGCCTGGAGATCTTCATAAAATTGTGCCAGCGAAAGCTTGTTGCCGGTGTAGCGGTAGTCCTCCCACGCCATCAAGACCGATTGCAGTTGCCACTCGGTCGGCCAGGTGGGTCGCCTGATCAGGTATTCATGGGTAAAGCGAGCCATGCTATAATCGCGCGCCACACAGTAATGCGATAGCTGGTTGATCAGCGCATCGGCTTCGTAAGGGATCCGCTCCCGGTCCCCATCTACATATATGCCCAGGAAAGAGGTGGCCTTTATCGTGTATTTGCAGATCTCCCACACTTGGTTGAGCAGGGTGTCGGAGCTGTGAAAATGAGAGTCGGTATCGTTGAACGGGTAAAATGCGCTCTCCCTTATCAATTGCTTTTCCGCCAACGGGTGGTTGTAATTTTCAATCTCGCAATAACGGAATGGGGTCACCTCTCCAATATATTCCGGCATAAGGATGGCCTGTGATCCGGTATTTCTTTTGTCGGGAGGGATGGTAACGATATAGGTTTTCCACCCTTTATCGAGTTTTATCTTGTATTGGGAGTAACGGATGGTGCCGCCGGGCGATCGATCCACCGCATCCCCCCTTATTGCTTCGCCCAAGTGGAGTGTCACACTGTCGCTTCCGCTATGGGAAAAGAGTTTCACCCGAACCCTGCCGAACGCAGCCTTGCCAAAATCGGCAAGATAGCGCCCATTGCCAATCGGATGTATGGTTACCGGATAGTCGTCTTGCCTCTCTATGGGATAGCGATCGGTTGCGTAATCGACAAGATTTTCGGCACTTTTGAACGAGGAGATATGGGAGAAAGGCGATTCATTTCCCTGATGATCCCATATCTTCACTTTCCAGAAATAGATTTTTCCCGGTTCAAGGGCTTTCCTGCCGTAGGGAATATTGGCCGAAGCAGTGTCATCCACCTTGCCCGAGTCCCATAGATCGGCTGAATCCTTCAGCAGGAGCTCCCTCTCGGATGCCACCAACAGTCGATAGGCAGTTTGGAGGGTGTTTCCCGCTCCGGGGGGGACAATCCATCCAAAAACCGGGCGACGGTTGCTTATCTCCGTGTACCGGAATGCCTCTCTTTGTGAAACTGCTTTCTCTATGGGTGTGGTGGCCGGATAACCGTTCAGATACACCTGCCCGGTTTGTGATAACAGATTGACGGTTAACCCGTATGGGGCGGGTCGATCCTGTGCGTAAAGTGTTGTGGCAAAGAGAAAAAATAGGATCGAGGGTAAGAGTGCCTCTTTGATATGCATGAATCTACAACAAGATTAATTGTTATTATTTTTTATCCGCCCTGAATTCCTGTATTCCATAGGAGTCACTCCGACTCGTTTCTTGAAAAAGGATAAGAAATATTCATAAGAGCTGAAATTCAATTCGTAAGAGATCTCTTTGATGGAGTAATTGGTCTCTGCCAACAGCTCCTTGGCCCTCCTCAATTTCAGCTCTTGAAAATATTGGGCGGGTGCATAGCCGGTATACTCCTTGAATGCTTTCCTGAACAAAGAGTAGCTGATTCCCAGATTGGCGGCAATCCCCTTTATATCGATATTCTTATGGATATTTTCAATCATAATCACCTTGGCCTGATCAATCTTCTGGGCCGATTCTTTTGATTCGAAGCTCCAATTTTGTGCCAACGATAAAATGGTTCCCAAAATATTGAAAGTGATTCCCGCTAAATTCTGTTGTACTGCCGTCTTATCCTCTTTGGCAACTTTAATGGCGGTAGAAAACAGGTTTACCAAATCCTCGTTCACCCCCACATTCAGGATCTGATTTTCGGGAGAGATGAATCCATTGGCTACGATATCGTCGATAATCTTCCCTTCAAAGCCGATATAGTATTCGTTCCATCCGGTCTCTTTGAGCGGACAGTAGGTGTGCCATTGACCGGGAAAGAGAAAAATAACCTGCCCCTTGCCGATGAGGCTCCTTCTCGTAGAATCGGAAGAGAAGGAGCCCCTCCCTTTACTGATATATACGATTTGATATTCTGATAAAACTCGTCCGTTGTTGGGAGTGAAATAGTAACTCTTGGGATGCTCCGGGGAAGGATAAGCGGCGTTGGGTGCTATTGGCTGAAATCCAACAGTATTGACCGTCAGCCCGAATTTCTTGTCTTTTTCGTTGACTAACAGATATTTGAAGTCAATGCCGAAATCATTGTATCTCATGTTCTTTCTGTTTAGATCTGTACGTTTATTGTATGATAAATAACCGTTTTTCGCTCTATTCAGATGCATGAAAACGATATTTAGGTTGTAAATGTACAAAAATAAACTGAATTCAGCACACGATTCCCCCAAGAGAGTGTACAATTAAGAGAGATTCGGTATTACCAATGAAATGATCAATACTGCCATGCCCAATGCCAGAAAGAGAACTGCCTTTTTCCCAGCCCCTTTCCACTCTTTCAGGATGATACCCCACACGTTGCTGAAAACTACGTTCAGCGACATCAAGATGCTCCATGAGAAAGCCATCATCACACTGCCGGGTTCGAAAAAGCTTTGCCCCATGCCCAATCCGAAGAACTGGGAATACCAGAGGAGCCCTGCCAACGCGCAGAATAGGAGATTATTTACCAGAACAGATTTGGAAGATTTCCCTATCTCACCGCCGGTTTTATTTTTCCTGTTCATATAGAGGCAATAGACTAAATTGGTTGTAAAGCCGCCGATGGTGACCAATAGGGTGACCGGGTTTTGTGCGAACAACTCCTTGGCACCGGCAGCAATGGCTGCTTCCTTTACCGGTATTCCGGCACTTAACCCCAGACTGAAACAGGCACTCATCACTCCGGCAAAGAGAGCAATCAAGAGCCCTTTCTTGAGTGCAAAATCCTTGATCGCTTTTCTGCGTTCCTCTTCCGACATATTCTTTGAGCGGAGACTGCCTGCATAACCAACCAATGTGATTCCTACCAGGGTGACGGCAACGGCAATCAACAGCAGTATCCCCTTGGGAGAGAGAAGATCAGTACCGGTCAGCATTGCCGGGATAAGGGTCCCGAAAGCGGCGCAAGTTCCTAAGGCAACCGACTGGCCGAGTGCGATCCCCAGAAAACGCATGCTTAACCCAAAGGTCAACCCGCCAATTCCCCAAAGTACCCCATAACCAATTGCCTGCCATGAGGCAGCCGCATTGGCGGCATATATCCCGATTAAACCGGAAGGGGAGATGGCTAAGAAAGCACCCAAGATAGGGAAGAGCAGCCATGCGAAAATTCCCTGCATCAGCCAAAAGTTCTCCCACGACCACTCTTTTATCTTATTGATGGGAACGTATGAGCTCGACTGGCCCATACTTCCCACTGCAATAATGATTAAACCCAGAATTATATTCATCGTTTATACTCGTTTAGAGGTTACCTGCTCTTCATACTCCTCAATTACCTTGATATAGGCATCGCCGACAGGAACTCCCTGCTGCTGGCAATAGTAGTTGTAGATAGCATTCCAAGGCATCGACTTCAACTCTTCGAGATAGGCCATCCGTTGGAAATTCTTATCCTGCATCTCAAACTCCCTCAGCTTTTCAGTCGGCTCCAGAAGGGCTTGCAACATGGCTCTCTGCGTGGAGCGGATTCCCACCACATAGGCACCTATCCGGTTGATGGAGGCATCGAAATAGTCGAGTCCCACATTCACGCGGTCGGCATGTCCCGAGCGGACAATTTCCTGTGTCAAAGCCATCAGCTCATCGGTCATGGTCACCACATGGTCACTGTCCCAACGTTCGGGGCGGCTTACATGCAGGTTGAGTTCGGGAACGAAAAGCAACATCGACGAGATCTTGTCGGCAATCGATTCGGTGGGATGGACGTGCCCCGCATCGAGTGTCAGCATCATGTTGTTCTTCACCGCATATCCCATATAAAACTCATGCGATCCCACCACATAACTCTCACTGCCAATACCGAAGAGTTTGCATTCCACACAATCTTTCAGGTATTCGCTGCTGAACTTTTCGGACAGGACTTCGTCGAGTCCCTCTTTCATCAACTGCCTGTGAGCGAAGCGGGAGACAGTTTTGTCTTTCTCTCCGTCGGGTAACCAGATATTGTGCACACAAGGAGAGCCTTGTTGGCGTCCGATCTCAGCTGCTATCTTCCGACATTGCCGCAGATGGGCTTTCCAGAATTTCCGGATTTCGGGATCGAAATTTGAAAGAGTATAGCCGCTGCTGCTCTTTTCGTGTGAGAAAAAGGTGGAATTGAAATCGAGCTTCACACCCACCTTCTTTGCCCAGTCGATCCACGATTGAAAATGTTTCGGTTCAATCTGGTCGCGATCCACAAATTCTCCTCCGAAATCGCCATAGATGGCATGCAGGCTGATTCTGTGTATCCCCGGAATAAGAGAGAGTACCTTCTCGTAATCTTTCCGAATCTCTTCTATGTTCCTGGCTTTTCCCGGGAAGTTGCCGGTAGCCTTGATACCTCCAGTAAGTTCACCATCGGGATTTTCAAATCCCAATACATCATCTGCCTGCCAGCAGTGGATAGAGATGGAGAGGTTGTTCAGTTTTTCAACAGCTTTATCCACATCCACTCCCAACGATGCGTATTGTGCCTTTGCATCTTCATACGCTTTTTTTAATTGTTCTTCTTTCATCTGACTATTTTATTTTTTATACTACAAGATTGTTATTTTCTCAATTATATCAGGATTGCTATATCTCTTTGTAAACGTGCAGATAATCCTCATAATGGCTATCCCACAAGGTGCTCTCTGTCGGTTCGAAAGTGTCGAGTTCCAAAGAGTTACGCACAATTTGGCGCATCTCTTGTTTGCTCTGGACAATACCGGCTGCTTTTGCCTGTAGCAAGATATTCCCCATTGCCGTGGCTTCCGACGGTCCGGCAATCACCGGCTTGCCAATGGCACTTGCCGTAAAGGAGTTGAGCAGCTTATTCTGTGCCCCTCCACCAATGATATGCAGGGTGTTGATAGGGAAGGTGGCCAGCTTCTGCAGGTTTGCCAGAACCTGCCTGTAGCGGAAGGCGAGGCTCTCATAGATGCAACGGGCAATTTCTCCCATCGTTTGGGGGATCCGTTGCTCGGTGGCCTTGCAATAGGTCTGGATGGCCGTAACCATCGATCCGGGTGCTGCGAAGCAGGGCGAATCGGGGTTGATGAAAATTTGGAAAGGCGCTGCCTGTTCCGCCGCGGCCACGATATCGGGGTAACTCACCGGCTGCTCCTCTTCCCACTCTTTCTTACACTGTTCTATCAACCACATGCCGCAGATATTTTTCAGCAGGCGGATAGAGCCATCAACCCCCCCCTCGTTGGTGAAGTTGAGCGCGAAGGTGTCGTCGTTGATTACCGGCTGCTCAGATTCTATCCCCATCAGCGACCATGTACCCGAGCTGAGATAGGCGAAGTGTTCATCTTTCGCGGGAGTAGCCAAGACAGCGGAAGCGGTGTCGTGGCCGGCGACAGCAATGACGGAGAGCTCCTGTAAACCGGTCAGCCGCTGTACGGAAGGAGAGATATTGCCTATCTTCTCTCCCGGCAACAGTTGCTTGCCGAAGTTGCTCTGGTCCAGTTGCAAAAGCTGAAGCAACGATTCGTCGAACTGCTTTGTTGAGGGATTGAGCATCTGCGACGTGGAGGCGATGGTATATTCCGTCACCATCTCCCCCGTGAGCAGGTAGGAGAGGGCATCCGGCATGAACAAAATCTTGTCGATCGCAGGATAGATCGATGAGCGGTCGCTCAACAGGGTGTCGAGTTGAAACAGGGTGTTGAAATTCATGATCTGGATCCCTGTTTTTCGATAGAGCTCCTCCTTCGACATTTTGGTGAAAAAACGATCGGGTGCACCAAATGTCCGGGGATCCCGGTAACTGTAAGGCATACGCAACGGCTCGCCATCCGCTCCAAAACAGACGAAGTCTACCCCCCAAGTGTCAATCCCGATGGATGCGACGGGCACTTTTTGCGATTTCACCTCCTGCAATGCCCCTATTATCTGCTGATAGAGGTGCAGCAGATCCCAGTATAACCGGCCGTTCACTTCGATAATCGGGTTGGGGAAACGGCTTATCTCTTGTAATTCCAATCGATTATTCTCCACGGTTCCCAGAATGGCTCTGCCACTGCTGGCGCCCAAATCGATGGCTAAAAACGATGTTAAGTTATTTACGCTCATCATGAGGTTAAATTCAAATTTTTAAAAGATTGTCCGCAAACTTACAGGATAAATTGAAAATATGCAATCAAATAAATGATTTTATGACTATGTTTTTTGATAATAATCTTGGTTGCCGGTCTCCTTCTGAAATTGAGGCCTTGTTTAATGTTACATATCTACATCAAAACGGGATATGTGAAATGTTTACTGTATCTTTGCTGTTACAAAAAGTGACGGAAAGTTTGTCAGGACATTGAATGTTAGTTGTATATGTATTATTTTTAACTGGACGATAATAATGATGATTCGTAGATTGATTTTGTGTTGGTCGTTAGTTTTGCTCTCGTTGTGGGCGATGCCGCAATCCTATGACCTGGAGGATATTTATATCCGGGATCCTTATATTTTAGCTGACAGCGAGAGTGGGTGGTACTATCTCTATAGGACATCCTCCTCTAAAAATGCAGATGGAGTGGCTATCGGTGGGGTTGAACTGTTCCGGAGCCGGGACCTCAAAAAATGGACGGGACCGCAAAAGGTGTTTACCGTGCCCGAAGACAATTGGATAACGGGTCCCGTATGGGCGCCTGAGGTGCACTATTACAAAGGGAAATATTATCTCTTCGCGACACTTAATTCCCACCTGACATGGAAGAAAAAAAAGGATGACTGGCCTGCCTATACGTTCCGGGGAACGCAGATCTTTTATGCCGACAAGCCGGAGGGACCTTTCCTGCCGTTCGACCGGATTCCGCATACGCCGATGGACTATATGGCATTGGATGGAACATTATGGGAAGAAGAGGGAAAGCCTTATATGGTTTATTGCCGTGAATGGGTGGAGGTGGTGGATGGTACGATGGAGCTGATTGAACTGCAGCCCGATTTGTCCTCTGCCGTGGGACGCTCCATGCGCCTGTTTTGTGCTTCCGATGCTCCATGGGCACCGGATGACCGGCCGAGCTATGTGACCGACGGCTGTTTTTTGTATAAGACGAAAACCGGAAAATTGCTGATGATCTGGTC
>JAAYFR010000248.1 GCA_012728155.1 Bacteroidales bacterium
AGGTTATGGATAGAGGTGGTTGATTTTTGATGTTTGTGGAAAAATGTTTACCCATTGTTTACCCAAAAAGAAAAATCGCTTACAGGAAAAGCCCATAAGTGACTGATTTTCAGCGAGCGGCAAACGAGACTCGAACTCGCGACCCTCAGCTTGGGGAGCTAAGGGAAATGATTATTGATATTTATCATTATTTTTATATATCTGTTTTTTTGATATTTATCTATTTATCATAGTATAATTCTTATTGATATTTTTGGTTATTATTATATGTTTTTCTAACTTTATGAGACTAATGTGAGACTAAATTTTATACGTTATAGACTTGTATATTAACCTCTAAGGGTATTACGAATTTAAATATTGTATTAATTACCAACTAAACAGATATGATTGATTATAAAAACAATGGTATAGGGGTCAAATTAATACGGAAGAAGAACAAGCGAGAACTAATACGGCCCATATATTGGCAGGTTACTTATAAAAGGACAAGGAGACTTTTCTATACAGGGTTTTCATGTACCGACGAAGAATGGGATGAATTTCTCAATAAGCAACTGCGAAAGCATAAAGAGACCAAGGAGACACTACAAAACTATTTTGACGAAACTCTAAAACCTCTGATTAAGAAGTTTGCTGAAAATAATTCTTTCTCTTTTGTGGCATTAGAGAATAAATTAAAGCGAAAAGACCATCAGAATATCAACGTTAATGAGGCTTTTAAATATAAAATTGAAGCACTGGTTGAGAATAACAAGATTGGTAATGCAACGATTTACTCTTCTACTATTAATGCTTTGATGAAGTTTAAGCATTATAAGCGTCTTAGGAAGAATGCTGACAAAGAGGCTTTCATCAAACAGTGTATTGAATGTAAACACATATCTGTCGGAAAGAAGGCATTAAATATAACTGCAAAAATAGTCTTCGAGGAAATAACCCCAGAGTTTTTAACTGAATGTGAAAGATTCTGGCTCGACATAAAAATCGCACATGGAACTATCGGTATATACATGCGCACATTGAGGGCCATCATCAAGAATGAAGAGGGAGAAAAACCATATATAAATTCCGAAGAATATCCCTTTGGTAAAAAACGTGGTAAGTACGACATTCCGGAAGGTGGACGTAGAGAAGTTGCTCTGGAACTTGAAGGTATTTGGGGAATAGAAGGTTTTGAGACGGACATTGATTCATTGATACTTGCAAGGGATGTTATCGTTTTTATGTACTACGGTAATGGGATGAACTTCGGAGACTTTTGCCGGTTAATGTATGAAGATATTGATGCTCCTACCCAAGAAATAGTTTTCCAAAGAAAAAAGACTTTACGTGATGGTGAGAAACCGACCTATATCTATGTTCCATTACTTCCTCCTATGGTTGAAATAATTAACCGGCATGGAAACAAAAAACAGGACGGATATATCTTCCCATTTCTTAACGGTATTGAGCCAACAAGCGAAAATGAGGATAAAATCAAAGAAGCGATTAATGCAGCATTGGCTCCTATCAATTCCTCGTTAAAGATAATTGCCGAGAAACTGGAATTAGACCCGGAACTATCAACGTCATACAGCCGGAACAGCTATATTACACACCTTACTACCGAAATGTACGTCAATCCCATTGTGGTAAAGAAAATGGTTGGTCATAGTACGAAGAAAGACGTGACGGCAGGATATGTCAACCTCACACCCAAAAAAAGAAGGGAGATCAATTCAAAATTGTTGAACCCAAATAAGAAATATACGACGATCAATTCCGGCAAGGCGGTAGAAGTTGGGTAGATGTTAAACCCATATATTTATATCATAAAAGATTATAGGATTAACAACAAATTGGCTGTTTTTCATACCTTTGTCAATAAATTTACATTCAGGAGAGTTTGAATAAGCAATGTTGTTTTTGAATGTGGATAGTGCGAGAGGGAAGGAGAATTTTATCATAATTAAATAGCTCATGGAATTAACAATAATACAGAGTAAGATATACGATATAAGGGGCGTAAAGGTTATGCTGGATTTTGATTTGGCAGAAATGTACGGCGTGGAGACAAGGGTTATGAATCAAGCCGTAAAAAGGAATTTAAAGCGTTTCCCCGATGATTTCATGTTCCAACTGACAGAAACTGAATGGAAAGGCATCTCATCACAATTTGTGATGACATCCAGAGCCAAGCGTCCTAAATCGGCAATCCCTTTTGTTTTTACTGAACAGGGCGTGGCTATGCTATCAGGTCTTCTCAACAGTGATGTGGCAATAGAGGCAAATATAAGAATCATGCGTGCGTTCGTGTTTGTGCGAAATATGCTGACCAATCCACCAATGGATGAACTGTCGGAACTAAAAAAAGAGGTAAGGGAACTCAAGGAATATATGGAAGAGGTATTCACCGACTACAATGATATCAACGAAGATACGAGGATGCAATTAGAACTTATCAATGAGTCATTGGCTGAACTGCAAGCGCAAAAGAAACTATCCGGCAAACCACGTAATCCGATAGGATTTGTAAAACCGAAAGAGAATACAAAGTAATTAAAAACATGGAAGGTATTGTCGGTTCAATGATGTCGGTTGTTTCTGAAAGCCGTACTCATAAAAGGGTTCGGAAAACCGAAAATGCTAATATGAAAGAGTTTTCCGATATGGAAAGCCTATCTGCTTACCTGTCTACTTTCTGAAGTTTGGAATTGTGAATACAATTATAAGAGGTGATTCACCTCTCAATTAAAAAGCCCGGGTAGCCGGGCTTTTTAATTTGTTCAAAAAAGAAATTATCAATATCCTGTGGTATCGGCAGGAATGACACCTGACACCAACCTCCATGCTATAGCTCATTTTAAATCTCATTCAGTCAATGCTTCGTAAAATTTTCTGAAGGAATTATCAGTTTCTTTTAGTTCTTCTATGTCCAAATTGTCTATAAGGTCTGACATATATTTTGCAGCTGCTACTTTGTTGTGGACTGTCATATTTCTTAATTCTTTTCTGCTCCTTATGTTGAGTCTTGACAACCAAACTTCAATTTCCGGATCAGGAATGATTGTGGTTATTTCTTTGTCCTCCAAGATTTGCATAAGAAGATTTAATGTTTCTTCCCTATTAGCATCAGCATCAACAATTAAGACAGGTTTTGAGTTCTCAGGAAAATCTCCTTTGATAGTATTAGCAAGTTTTGCCACTGAATATTTGCCTCCTGCCACCACAATATTTATCTGTTTTCTTTCATTAGTTGATAAATAAATCTTTTCAGCCAACGCTGTTATTATCTGTTGGTCGGAAACTCCTTCTACAATGAAAACCAGTTGCTCGGTTTTTTCCCTATCTGTTTTTATGAGGAAGCTGCTTGTGTCAATTTGTGAAACAGTAACTTTCGGTTTACCTTCAAATGTTTGGGAACTCACTATAACAGATTTTACTTGAAAAAATACAGTACCCTTTTCTGTTGCAACTCTTAGCTTTTCAAGGAGAACTTTTGTAAAACCATTCTCTTCGTTTATACAGGTTTTAAAATCTTCATAATCAAATAATGAGTCCCCTCTAAAAACTCCATTTTTTAATAAGTCGAAAAAATGAGATATTTCAGATGGGATTTGTTTAAATAGTTATTTATTATTTCATTTACATTATTTTCAAAACATATCCATTTTTTAATGGAAAGATAGAGTTCTTTTTGGCTCGAAAGCGATCTTTTACTTGCTTGCATCACATATTTCAGTATTCTTCTAAAGTTTATCCACCCGCCCCGGGAGTAAGCCCACAGGCGATTGGCAGCAAGTCCTCTGTAGCGTGTCTTGCCGTAGCCTAATTGAAAAATTGTAGCTCCTACATTATTTCGCTTCCATTTCTCCTTGATGAGAACATCCCGCAGGTTTTGTCTTAGTAGAGATGTTTGGAGATTCTCGGGTGTAAAGTAACGGTAGTTACCATCATCGGTTATGATGCGCCATCTCTTTTCAGGTTTTCCTGTTTGTGAGTCTATCTTTCCGGTTGCTGCTGAATATGCTTTAATAAATGTTTCCGTGTAAGTA
>JAAYFR010000249.1 GCA_012728155.1 Bacteroidales bacterium
CCGTTGTGTAATTCTATTTATACTCCTCATATTCAGTCACTTCTCAAAGGGTGAATCATCTGCTTTTCCAGTCGATCTGAAAACCGATCATTTGGAAAATCCGGTTGGCATAGATAATTCCAACCCCAGGCTGACATGGAAAATTGAAGATAGTAGAAAGGGAGCATGGCAGACGGCTTTCAGGGTGATTGTCAGTACCGACTCCCTAAAAGCAGTGCACCAGGAAGGCGACCTGTGGGATTCTGGAAAAATAGACTCAGACCTGCAACGAATCACCTATAACGGTGACCATCTCAAACCCTTTACAAAATATTACTGGAGAGTAATGGTATGGGATGCAGATCAGGAAAAAGGTCTATCCGGTATCCACTCTTTCGAGACCGGCATGATGGATGTCAGCAACTGGCAAGGAGATTGGATCAGCGATGGTCGCGATATCCATTATAATCCCGCTCCCTACTTTCGTAAAAAATTCGAGACCGCCAAAGAGATCACTTCAGCCCGGGCATATATTGCTGTCGCAGGGCTGTATGAACTCCATATCAACGGAGAGATAATCGGCAACCAGCGCCTTGATCCGATCTATACTCGCTTCGACAGAAGAAATCTTTATGTAACCCACGACGTGACCGCCCGGCTTCAAAAAGGAGAGAACGTAATCGGAGTGATACTGGGCAACGGCTGGTATAACCACCAGTCGATGGCGGTATGGGATTTTCACCGCGCCCCCTGGCGTAATCGGCCCGCCGTCTGTCTCGACCTGCGTATCACCTATGCCGATGGATCAGAGGAAACTATCTCCACTAATCTCAGCTGGAAAAAATCGGACAGCCCCATAATCTTTAATAGCATCTATACAGCAGAACATTACGACGCACGACTGAAACAAGAGGGGTGGAGCAAGCCCGGATTCGATGAGTCGCAATGGCAGGGAGTGATGTTACGTTCCGCCCCATCCAGCAATATTTCCGCCCAACAATTGAGACCAATACGGAATGTATTGACAATCCCCGCCAAACATTTCAATAAGATTGATGAAACGACCTATCTCTACGACTTTGGCCAAAATATGGCGGGGGTAACACAAATAAAAGTCTCCGGTGAGGAGGGCACGGAACTTCGAATAAAACATGGCGAACGACTTTACGAGAACGGACGGATCTACCTGTCGAATATTGACGTTTACTACCGTGGCGACAAAGAGAAAGATCCTTTCCAGACCGATATATTGATATTGAGTGGAAAAGGTGAGGATGAGTTTATGGCTCGCTTCAATTACAAAGGCTTTCGCTATGTTGAGATCACAAGCAATCGACCGGTTGAGCTGGATAAGAATAGCGTGACTGCCTATTTTATGCATAGTGATGTGCCACCGATCGGGAAAATTGAGACCTCGAGTGATCTTATCAATAATTTATGGAAAGCGACCAATAACGCGTATCTCTCCAATCTGATGGGATACCCTACCGACTGCCCGCAACGTGAGAAAAATGGGTGGACAGGCGACGGTCATCTTGCCATAGAGAGTGCCCTCTATAATTTCGACGGCATCACAATATATGAAAAATGGCTTGCCGATCACCGGGATGAGCAGCAACCCAACGGCGTACTGCCCGATATTATTCCCACCGGGGGATGGGGATATGGAACCCATAACGGGCTGGACTGGACCAGCACAATTGCCATTATTCCCTGGGAGATATACAAGTTCTATGGCGATAGCAAGCTGTTGGCAGACTGCTACGAGAATATCAAACGGTATGTGGACTATGTGGATCGGACAAGTCCCATGGGGCTCACTTCATGGGGACGGGGGGATTGGGTGCCGGTAAAATCACATTCAAATCTGGAATTGACCTCCTCTGTCTATTTCTATGTAGATACAAAGATACTGGCCGATGCAGCGAAATTATTCGGGAAAGAGAGAGATTATCAATATTACTGCGCCCTGGCAGAAAAAATAAAAAATGCGATCAACAATAAATTCCTGAATCAAGAAACGGGTATGTACGCCAATGGTAGCCAAACTGAATTGAGTGTACCTCTCCAATGGAAAGTGGTGCCGGAAGAAATGATCCCGAAGGTGGCCAATAATCTTGCGAAAAAAGTGAAAGAGGCCGATTTCCATCTTGATGTGGGGGTATTAGGAGCCAAAGCAATTTTAAATGCGTTAAGTGAAAACGGCTATCCCGACGTGGCATATAAAGTAGCGGTGCAGGACACCTATCCCTCCTGGGGTTGGTGGATTATAAACGGTGCCACCACCCTGCTCGAGAACTGGAATTTAGAGGCGGAGCGAGATATCTCCGACAATCATATGATGTTCGGCGAAATCGGCGCATGGTTCTTCAAAGGATTGGGAGGTATCTATCCCGATGCGGCGCAACCCGGATTCAAACATATCATCCTGCGCCCCCATTTTGAGAAAGACCTGAAACAATTTGAAGCTCAATTTCAATCTCCTTACGGATTAATCCAATCTCAATGGGAATGGCGAAAAAAGAGAATAAACTATCAGATTGTAGTGCCTGCAAACAGTAGTGCCACCCTCTATCTTCCCGATTATGTGAAAGGGGAGAAGTTGATAAAACTGGATGCAGGAACGCATGATTTCTCTTTTACAATTGAAAAATAATATGATTCCGGACTCTGAGGGTCTTTTTTCTTATTTCTTTACTCTTTACTCTAAAATATGAAACGAACATTTTTTTTTCTGACAATACTTGCAGTAACCGCACTAACTGCTTGCGGAAATCAACAATCTTCCGTAACACCTGTCGATCTCACCTGTGAATACCTGACCAATCCGACCGGATTGGATGCGACACATCCCCGTTTCAGTTGGACACTGCAGCCGACGAACGATTCCGCTTACGGTCAGCGGCAGACCGCCTACCGCATATTGGTCGGCAGTTCAAAACAAAAAAAGGGTGACAATTTCGGCGATATGTGGGATAGTGGCTGGATCGAATCAGACAACATGCAACTGATCGAATACGGGGGTAAACCGTTGCAATCCGACCAAAAATATTATTGGACGGTATCCGTCAAAGACGAAAAGGGAGAGCTATCTGATTATAGTAAAACAGCCGAATGGAGCACCGGACTGTTTTCCCAAGAAGAGTGGAGCGCACAATGGATCGGTACAAACAAATCCTACAATCCGGCGGAGGGACCTAACAAGATGCAGGATCCCTGGCTCCGGAAGAGATTCAGCTTAAAGGAAAAACCCGCTAAAGCCACACTGTTTGTGGCATCGGTAGGATACCATGAAGTGTATGTCAACGGAAAGAAGATCGTCGATCATCTGCTCGCACCGGCAGTCACCGATCATACCAAACGGGCACGCTATATTGCCTATGATATTGCCCCGGCACTCACTTCCGGCAAAAACGTCATTGTCCTATGGCTGGGAACCTCTTGGTCTATCTTTGCCCCTTATGCAACTCCCGATAAGCCTCGCACCCCCATTGCGATCGCTCAAGCAGATATTTGGGACAAAAAAGGTCAGAAACTGATGAGGATCGCAACCGACGAGACGTGGAAAACCCATCCCAGTCCCAATATGCTGACCGGAAACTGGGGTTTTGGCGTAGGTGGTTACGGAGGCGAGATATGGGATGCCCGTAACGAGGTGAAAGAATGGAATCTGGCAACGCTCGACGAGAGCGACTGGGAAGAAGTAACCGTGTATAGACCATCGCTGCAACTATCGGCGCAACAGGTAGAGACCAATAAACTGATGGTCGAAATAGATCCTGTCTCTATCGACTCACGTCCCGACGGCAGTTATCGCGTGGATATGGGGGTGAATTTTGCAGGATGGACACAAATTTCGGTCGAAGGCAACCCCGGCGATACCGTCCGATTCCTGTTTTCGGAAAGGGAACAGGATGAGATGACATTCGGACTGATGAATGCTTATGTGATAGGCGCTTCCGGAAAAGGCACCTTTGAGAACCGGTTCAACTACAGTTCCGGCAGATGGATCACCATTAAAGGGTTGAAATCGGCTCCCCAAAAAAAGGATATCAAAGGATGGATGGCACGTACCGCTTTCGATGATGCAACCCGGTTTGAATGCTCCGATCCACTGCAAAACTGGATCTACAACACGGTAAAATGGACTTTCGAGAATCTCTCCCTTGGCGGATTTATCGTCGACTGTCCACAACGCGAACGTTTCGGTTACGGCGGTGACGCACATGCTACTTCCGAAACCGGACTATTCAATTATAAGCTGGGCGCTTTCTACACCAAATGGTTGGAAGATTGGCGCGATGTGCAGGGTACAGAGCCGATGGTAGGTAATATGAATGATCCGGAGTGGGCGCGTAAACAGGAGGGAAGTGGCAGACTATTGGGTGGAGGCATTCTCCCCCAGACTGCGCCAACTTATCACGGCGGTGGTGGCACAGCCTGGGGCGGTATCGTGGTCACCCTCCCCTGGTTCATCTACCACTATCATGGCGATGTGCGGGTGCTCCAAGAAAATTTCGAGATGATCAAAGGGTGGTTAACGTTCCTCGACTCTCATGTGGAAAACGATCTGCTTAAAAGGTATGGCGGAGCGTGGGATTTTCTGGGCGACTGGCTCTGGCCGGGTGCCACATCACAGGGGATGAACAACTATTCCGATGAGAATCTCTTTTTCAATAATTGCTATTGGGTATATAACCTGAAAACGGCTGCACAAATTGCAGAGGTAATCGGGAAAACAGAAGACGCAGAACGATGGAGACAGCAGGCGCAACGGTCGTCTAATGCCATCCACACAAAATATTATCATCCGGACGATTACAACTACTCCGACAAAACGATGAGGAGCCTTGCTGCCGCCCTATATGGTGATATCATGCCGCCTGAGTTGAGGTCAAAAGTGATGGAAAGCCTCTCAAATGAAATAATTGTCCATAAAAACGGACATATCGACGTGGGCATTACCGGCGGGGCAATGCTTTTCAAAGTGTTGCGCGAAGAGGGGCGTGACGACCTTATCTACTCCATGACCTCCCAGACCACCTATCCAAGTTGGGGCCTTATGCGGGAGAACGGAGCCACTACCATCTGGGAGATGTGGGAAAAGGATCTGCCGGGACATTCACTGCTGCACAGCTCCTATCTCTACCCCGGTGCGTGGTATATTGACGGGGTGGCAGGTATCCGAAAGGATCCCAAAGTAGCTGGATTCCGTAAATTTATAATTCGGGTTCCAAAGCTCTCCGAAACAGAAATCTCCAATGCGAAAGCCTCGTTCAATTCACCGGCAGGATTGATTGAGTCGTTATGGAAGCGGGAAAACGGGAAAACCGAATTGTTGGTGACGGTACCACCCAATTGTGCCGCAACCATCCTCTTCCCCGATAACAAAGGGAACAAGGTAACTATAAATGCTGATCATGTGAAAGAGAGTGGAAGGCAGGAGGGCTATATCCTGTTTGAAATTCCAGCGGGGAAATATCGATTTGCTGATTTATAATATGACCGGCATGAACAATAATTTTTGAATTTAAAATTCTTTATTCATTATTCTTTTTTTTTATTCTCAATAAAAATGAAACACATTTACGTTTTAATCGGACTTAGCCTGACCATATTCATGGTCGGATGTCAGGGATCAGCTCTCAAAGTAGATTCCCTGAAAGTGGAAATGCAGGAAAATCCAGAGGGAGTAGGGATATCTACTCCCCGGTTTTCATGGCAAATTAATTCTGATCAACCCGATTTAAGGCAGGAATCCTATCAGATTCAGGTGGCAGGGTCGGAACAGGATCTTAAAAAGGGAGAAAACCTGTCATGGAATTCAGGTGTCATTACAGGTGAGGAGTCGATACTGATTCCATACGGAGGAGATGCACTCTCTCCAAGAGAAGTCTATTACTGGCGGGTAAAAGTAATTACCAATCAGGGAGAAACAGCATGGAGTAAAGTAAACCACTGGTCGACAGCTTTGCCTGAGCTTTCCGGCTGGGAAGCCAAATGGATCGGTGAAGAGGCGTTTTCAAATCCTGAAGAAACAGACAAGGGTCACACCCGATTGGCTGCCCGTTATCTGAGAAAACCGTTCAACAGTAAACAAAGGGTGAAACGTGCCGTGCTATACATCTCCGGTCAAGGTGCCTACGAAGCATATATCAACGGAGAGCGCGTGTCGGACGATGTGCTTGCACCCACCGTATCGTGGTTTCCCGAAAAAGTATACTACAATGTATATGATGTCACCTCACTCGTCAAGAAAAACGACAATGTTCTGGCTGTAAAACTGGGGAACGGCCGCTATTTCGGTATGCGTGAATCGGCCACACAGGTGTTCGGGTTCCCCCGCCTTTTGGCACAATTGGAAATTGAGTACGGCGACGGCTCCATTGACATCATCCCCAGTGACGAATCGTGGAGAGTCACCTCTTCAGGTCCCATCATCGCCAACAATGAGTTCGATGGCGAAGAGTATGATGCCCGTCTGGAATTGACCGGATGGGAGAAAATCCAATATGACGACTCCGCTTGGAAACAGGTTGATATGATGGCTGCCCCCGGAGGTACGCTCGCGGCTCAACCCAACCCCAATATCCGGGTACAGCAAGAGTTGTCGCCGATATCCATCACGAAACTCTCCGATGGGAAATTTATCCTGGATATGGGACAGAATATGGTGGGATGGCTTAAGATCAACCGGCTGAAGGGGAAAAAGGAAGAGCCGATCACCATGCGGTTTGCGGAATTACTCAATCCCGATGGCACACTCTATATGGCAAATCTACGGGGTGCAAAGGTGACCGATATCTATACCCCCGCAAAAGATGGAGAATTCAGCTGGGAGCCCTCTTTCGTCTTTCATGGATTCCGCTTCGTAGAGATCTCCGGGTTAGATTATCAACCGGAATTATCTAATTTTACCGGAAGAGTGATCTATGACTATATGGAAACGACGGGGCAGTTCGAGACATCCAACGAAACAATCAACCAGATATTCAAAAATGCCTATTGGGGTATCCGGGGAAATTATAGGGGTATGCCCACCGACTGCCCACAACGCGACGAACGTCAGGGATGGATGGGCGACCGGGTGACTGGCTGCTTCGGCGAGGCATTCCTTTTCAATAACGCCCTCCTATACAGTAAATGGCTCCAAGATGTGGAAGACTCTCAAAGCCCCGAAGGGAGTATCTCGGTGGTCTCCCCACGCTATTGGACCATCTATAATGACGATGTGACTTGGCCGGCTGCCTACTTCTACAGTGCAAAGATGTTGTGGCAGAATTACGGCGACACCGAACCGATCAAAAAACACTACCCCTCCATGAAGCGTTATCTGGAACGCATTCAAGAGGTCTCAATGGAAGATTATATCCTCACCAAAGACACCTATGGCGACTGGTGTATGCCGCCCGAATCACAGGAACTCATTCATTCACAGGATCCGACCCGAAAAACTGCCGGTGCGGTGTTGAGTACCACCGTCTATTACAGCTTGTTGGATCTGATGAGCGAGTTTGCCCTGCTTACTGGAAACGAGAATGATATTGAGGGGTATAAAGAGTTGGCATCGAAAATCAAAGAAGCCTATAATGCCCGTTTTTTCAATGCCGATTCGGCGTTGTATGACAATAACACCGTCACAGCCAATATTCTCTCACTCCGATTGGGATTGACACCGGAGGGATACGAACAAAGCCTGTTTGAGAATATCGTACGGAAGACAGAGGTCGACTTCAATGGGCATGTAAGTACCGGAGTATTGGGGATTCAACATCTGATGAGAGGTTTGACGGAATATGGAAATGTGGATCTAGCCTACAAGATCGCCACCAACCACACCTATCCCAGTTGGGGATATATGATTGAAAAAGGGGCAACCACCATCTGGGAACTGTGGAACGGAGATACGGCCAATCCGGCGATGAACTCCGCTAACCACGTCATGCTGCTGGGCGACCTGTTGATCTGGTTTTACGAAGACCTGGCCGGTATCAAAAACCACCCGGAAACGACAGCTTACAAAAAGCTGCTGATGGAACCGAAATTCCCTGAAGGATTATCACATGTAAAAGCCTCTTACAATTCGGTTTATGGCGAAATTAAAAGCGAGTGGAAGAAAGAAAACGGCACATTCCTCTGGGAGATTACTATCCCCGGAAATAGTTCAGCCATCATCAAGTTGCCAAAAGAATTGAATATAGCCACACCGGATGGGGCAGGAGTAAGAAATGTGACCGAGACAGAAACCGGAGTAGAGATAGAATTGGGTTCCGGCAATTATCAACTTCACAACAAATAAAACTCCCAAAGAGTTAGTCAATACTGAACCTTCGTAAGATACAATCAGGATTCATCCTGACGTGTCATCTTACGAAGGTTTACGCTTTATAATCAAAACTTTAATTTTTTTACACTTTTTTTCCTTAATATATTTGGTTTTTTGATATATCATTCCGTAATTGCAGTCAGTTTCATCCCGTAAAATCGGGAGAAATTGAGTAATAGCCTTTTTTCGTCGTATAACTGTTATTGGTACGCCGTAGTCATTTTTTTAGGATCTTGCCGCACAATATGTCTCTCTACTCTTCATGATTGTTTTTTTTTCTACAATCATCATTGAGGTTCCCACATTTCTTTTCTATTTGTATGTCACCCTAACCAGTTGGCATAAATTTTCAGCAAATAAAACCAAATCATGAAAGCAAAAGAAGTACTCACTAAAGTTAGTCGTTTTCTCGCCATGACAAATTCCAAGAAAGCTTGGCTCTGTTCATTTGGCTTAACGAAAACGTTGTTATTTTTTTTTCTTATCTCGGTAATATTCTCTTCTTGCGAAGGGGATACTCCAACTCCCGGATCTTTGGGCAAAGAGGTGCAGCTAAGTGCCTCGATTGAAGGGTTAAAAACCCGCGCCTCCGGATCTGCTTGGGATAAAGGAGACGCCATAGGCGTCTATATGAAAAAAGCGGGAGAAGCACTCTCTTCGACCGCTTTCGCAAAGAATATACATTATCAGACCACAGGTACATCCGCATTTTTGCCGGTGAAAGGCGAAGAGATCATCACTTTTCCAGTCGATGGATCGAATGTGGATTTTATCGGCTATTATCCTTACAGGGAAGATATCACCTCCTTCATCTATCCGATTGACCTGTCCAATCAAGCGGTGCAGGCCAATATAGACCTTCTCTATTCTGATAATGTGAAGTCATCCAATTCGGGAACACCCAACATCAACATGTTGTTCTCACACCAACTGTCGAAAATTGTGCTCCAGATAGGGCACGAATTCTTACCCACCTTAAGTGATATGGAAGTCATTATCACCAATGTAGCGACAAAAGCCAATTTCGATCTGAAGGAGGGCACACTGTCGGCCCCATCCGCTACCGAGGATATCTCATGTATGGTGGTTGCCAACGGGCTGACTGCCGAAGCGATCCTGTTGCCCACCTCCGATCTCAGCGGGATGGAATTCTGGTTCGTATTGAAGAAAGAGACATTCAAATATCCGTTGAGTAGTGTATCGGAGATCCAATCTTTCAATAAATCGACCCGTTACACCTATAATATTCATCTGGATTCCGACCTCATACCCACTGTTACAGCAGGTGACATTTCCGATTGGAACGAAGGACCTTCCGGCAACGCAATTGTGCCTTCCACAGAGGAATCTCCTCCCCGGATACCGGGATCAAAAAGAACCCCCTACACGGTGGCTGAAGCGCAAGAGCAGCAGGGTAAAGCCGGCGTATGGGTGGAGGGATATATCGTGGGATATTTTTCATCTAGCACCATGAACAGCTTCTCGACCGATTTATCCGGCGATGTCTCTCAAAGCAACCTCGCACTGGCGACCACTCAAGGAGAGGATGACTTATCGCGGATTATGCCGGTGATGCTGGGTAGTGGTAGTATCAGAGATAAGCTTAACCTAAAGGCTAATCCGGGAAATTTTAATAAAAAAGTGAAAATCACGGGAGAATTGGATAATTACCTTAGTGCTCCCGGATTAAGAGATATCAAAGCATTCGAATTCACAGAAACAGAATAGTTGAACGGGAGTCAGGGAGTAGCCACATAAGACTGCTCCCTGTCAATTTTCATCAGGTCAGTTATTTGAACTCTTTCCACATGAGGAGTGCCCGTGCAATGGCATTTTCCACCATAGGTCCCATAATGGCGTAACCCTCTTTATTGGGATGAACACCGTCTTCCGACAGCGCCTCC
Organism: Bacteroidales bacterium; assembly: GCA_012728155.1. Classification (GTDB taxonomy): domain Bacteria; phylum Bacteroidota; class Bacteroidia; order Bacteroidales; family Dysgonomonadaceae; genus Proteiniphilum. Next base: position 10,210 of record JAAYFR010000249.1, read on the forward strand.
GGCAACCCATCGCGCTCATCGGCCATGGCAGAAAAGAAATCACAATAAACCGCTCCAACAGTAGCGGCATATTGCTTGAACCGCTTGTTCAGCTCCACAATCTTGGGAGCCGGTTCAAGACCGGGACGCCACCTGTATTCATAAGCCGGAAGAAGGGAGCACAACACCACCTGAATGCCGTGTGCTTGCGCCAATTCCGTCATGGAGTGAATATTGTCCTCGATCATTTCCAAAGTCGACGGTCCGGTATTACCGGCAATATCATTGGTGCCGGCCAAAATTACCACCACCTTAGGCCATAATTGAACTACATCCTGACGGAAACGGAGCAACATCTGAGGCGTAGTTTGTCCACTAATCCCCCGGTTGATATATGGACGACCTGTAAAAAATTCAGGTACTCGTTCCTTCCAACCCTGTGTAATGGAGTTTCCCATAAACACTATCCGGTCATCACATACCTTCGCAGTTCCTAACTGCGCATTCTCCTCCCTGAACCTTTCCAGATTTGCCCAATCCTGTGCCTCTGCCAACCATCCAACACTCATCATGAAGAGTAATACAAGAAAAAAAATATTCCTATTCACACTATTTTAGTTTTCAATTTTACTGAATCCCATATTAATTGTCAAAAATAGTTATTTTATTATTGATTTGAAACAAAATTCATCGACTTATTTGAATGGTATATCGATATTAAGAGCTAAAAAAAACTAAAAACAGAACCAGCACTACTTTTTCTCTTTTTTATTCGGTACTTTTGAACGTTTTTGTCAAGCTAAATGAGCAGAAGACAAACTTGTTTGGATTATGCCATAGCGAAAAAACGACTAACTTTAGTGAACGTTTTTGTCAAGCTAAATGAGCAGAAGACAAACTTAAACCACCCACATTACTTTCAAAAAAGAGCAACACAATTGTATGAACAGAAAAACGAAAATAATTGTTTTTGTCTCCATCGCGGTTTTGATCTTGGGGATA
>JAAYFR010000250.1 GCA_012728155.1 Bacteroidales bacterium
AATTCATCATTACTTAAATGATTTTTTACTTTTGTTACTTTATCCATAATGTTTTTTTGCAAAGATAACAAATTATATAATAGAAAGCAAATTAGTATAAGAAAGCGATATCATTGGAATATCGTGTAAAAATTTGTTTTATTTCAGAAGCATTCATATTGTGTAAGAGCATCTATTATATGTCACATAACGTGTTACGGCTTGGCGTAGTGGGGTTTTTCAGAACTAAAGTTCATACGAAGCACAGAGTTCAAATTTAACACAAAGTTTCATACGAAGAACGTCCGCCCCATTACGCCAAACCGCTGTTACCGCCTGGTGTTCTGTCTACCAGTCTTGTAAACCATTGTCATTATTGAGTTTCCGTATCATTGTTATTTTACTTTCTTCATTTTCTGTCGGCTCGTGTGTCAGCGTTTTTTATTTTTTTAAAGTGTCGGCAAATTTTTTAAATCAATTTCTTTCTGTACGTTGGCTTTGCAAGCTCTTTGACAAAGCTTTGGCCTGTGCTTGGGCTTGTGCGGCTTTGGCAATGTGCTTGCAAATGTGTGAGCTTATACATATTATATCAAAATAAATCTTCCGTTTCTGCTTGCTCGAATACTTTGAAGGAACTTTCATAAAAATCCCGAAAATTTGCAATCATTTTATCTAATTCTATGTCATTTGAACTCAAAAGGAATAAATTCTTGTGTCCAATTACTATGCGTTTCTTTTTGGCTCTTGTGATAGCTACATTGAAACGGTTTGGATTAAAAAAGAATGTAGCCCGTTGCATTGCTTTTATTGGATCAGATGTAGCCAGTGAAAATATTACAATATCACGTTCCTGACCCTGAATCCGTTCAACCGTATCTAAAAACAATTTCTCCTTGAAATCGCTGTAATTATTAAGCTTAGCCAATGCCTTTTTAATTTGTCTTACCTGGGCTCTGAATGGTGTTAGAATTGCAATATTTTCAGGATCAATTTCTTTTTTAAAATATTCTTCAATAAATTCAGCAATAATTTCAGCTTCATATTCAGACCGAGATTCATTGCTCTCATGATAATGACAGAAAAGCACTTCAGGCTTATCTGCAGAAAGTATTTCGTTGTGCTTTTCAAAATTATAAGGAATATCAATTAACCACGTTTCATTTTTTGTGTCTGGTTTCAATCTACCATTATAAAATTGTTTCGAGGGGAATTCATTTATCCATTTATTCATTCTGTATGTAATATCAAGCATTATTCCTGAATGGAACTGATGCAAGTGTTCAAAAATTGATTTCTGAAAAACTACATCCGTATGGTTTTCTGCTATAATTGGGGGTAATTGTTTATGGTCACCAATAAAAATAAATTTTGAGCCTTTTACCATCGCTGCGATAGCCAATGGTATACTTAATTGCCCGGCTTCGTCAAAAATAATTACATCCCAATCCATAAACTCAAGTTTACGGGTATGAGGCGAATAGCAAGTTGCACCAACAACAATACCTCGGCTATTATTGTCATAAGCTGTATTTCTGAAATCTGGAGTATTCCTGGCTGTAGAACCATCGTAATTCAGTCCTTCTTTCTGATTGCTTTTGCCAACCTTTATAATATGTTGATATTGCGAGAGTGTTGAGCATTTTTGAAGTGCGTTATTAATAGCTGTATGAGTGGGAGCAGTGATAAGTACCTTTTTGCCCTCCTTGGCAAATTGATGAGCTAGATGCGCAAGTAACCATGTTTTTCCTGACCCGGGAGGGCCTTGTATCAAATAATAATTATTGGTTGCATAGGCATGTGCAAAAGCTTCTTTCTGAGTATCATTAAGATTTGTATTAGATGACAATTTTCGTCCAGCTTGTAATTGATTAGATGGAATATTAGGTGTTATACTACCTTCAAAAATTCCGTTTATTAATTTATACTTTGATGTGTCTGTTTGGAGTATAAAAGTTGATTTTTTTACAATGTGCCGGATATCAACAGCTGCAGCATCTATTTGCCAACCATTTTTGTTATTTAGCGATTGAGGAATGCTTTTGGACCCAAATCCTATTTCAAGAATCATTTCATTGTCATTATCCTCAAGGACATCTAATTCAATAGACATTCCGTGACCACTTAAAATAACAGGCGATGTTTCACGAAACTTTGACCTGTTATCTTCACATTTTATTTTAACTTTAGTAAAAACAATACTCCCATCATAGTTAAAATCAGGAAAAAATTCAGCAAATACATTTTCAATAGTATCACCTTTTTTTACCCTGTCTGCAATGGGTGTTTTTAATGTTTCGGCAACCTCCTGGTTTTTCCAGTCGTATTCAACATCTATTGCCCGGTTTAGTCTTTCAATTAAATTTGGCATATCTTTAAAATAAATCTGTTGGTACTGATTTAACTTTTAGAGGGTTCAGAAGATATCCATTTTTCTCTTTTATAAAATCGATTAATTTCTTAAAAGTTTTGTCCTTAATTAGAACATCTTCAGAACCTATAAGTATTAGATGATCTTTTGCTCTTGTGATTGCAACATTTAATTTGCGATCAACTCCTTCGTCATTAAGTGATTGTATAGCTCCTAACTGTGTTGTGCTTTTTACAGCGAATGAAACAATAATGATTTTTCTCTCACTACCTTGAAATCTTTCTACAGTATCAATTGTAATATCCTGTAATTTATTATCAAGATGGTTTCGGATGTTTGCAATTTGTGCTCTAAATGGAGTTATTACACCAACAGTTTCATTGGGATTAAAGTCATCCCCAAAAACTGTTGCAATGTGTTTCACTGTTTCTGCAACAAGTTTTGCTTCCTCATCATTAATTTTAGATCTTAAGTCAACTTTTGATGGAACAAATACGACTCTTGATTTAGTTAGTAAAATATTTATTGGATTATTGTTATAGCTTTCATAATTAGGAATCTTTTCTCTCTGAGAATCTTCGCTCTCCTCTAATTTATTCTTATAAAATTCTTTTTTAGGGAATTCAGCAATATCAGCATGCATCCTATACTGAAATTTTAGCGTGCCAAAACAATCATCCCATGATTTTTTTATTGCATTTTTCTTCAGACGGTAAAATAATGATTCTCGGAAATTTTTTAATGATAAGTCATTGAGTATGGCATCATCATACTTGCTATCATTTTCACTTTGTACTACAACTGCTGGTAGTTGGTTTTCGTCCCCGATAAATATCCATTTCTTAAAGTACTTCAAGAAACCAATAATCTGTGGCTCGATAACTTGAGATGCTTCGTCAATTATAAGCGTTTCAAATTTTTTGAATTTTAAAATGTCGAGGCTGTTTGCAAAAGTTGAAATTGTTGACACGAATACATTATTACTCTGAACAACTTCGTTAAGTTCATCGAGCTTTAAGCGCCCTGCTAAGTCTGACCAATAATATGGTTTATCACCTTTACCTAAGCGAATGCAATTAATATTAAGGCTTTGTAACTTTTCACAAATTTCATCAACAGCCCGGTTAGTAAAAGCAACAACCATAATATCATTTTCAGGTTTTGCTAAGTTTCTGACTATTTCCACCAAAACCTTGGAGGTTTTCCCAGTGCCCGGAGGTCCTTGAATTAAGTAATAATCTTTAGCTCTTACAGCATTCTTTACATTTTCAAATTGCATCTCGTCTAATCCATTATTAGGTATTTCAATTGAGCTGTCAAACTCAGGTCGTGATAAACCCAGTACGAGGTCAATCACTCTATTTTCCGATTTAACAAATTCATAAAGTTGCTGCAATAATTGCTTATATCCTGTTTCTCTGAAATCTCTGTCAAGTGCCCAATATTCAGATATTGCAAAATAGTTTTTATTTAGTTGTTTGTTAATTAAGCTTATTTCAATAGAATTCATGTCTACCGAAACCACATAACATTTAAGTATCTGGGATTTTAAAGGATGTATTTCATCGGGATTGGGAGTTGGATATAAGATTGCCGTATCACCTACCCTGAATGAACTAACATTAACGACACTCGAGAAAATATTTTTGTCGAGAGATAATTTAATATGAAAATCATCCGAAATTTCTTTGACTTTTAAGTAAATTAAAACATCATAATTTTCTATCTTATCTGACTTGGATGCCTTCCATAATTCAGCGTAACCATTAGACTTATTATAAGAATCATTACTGCCAATTTTTGCAACTTGTAATTCTCTGTAAATAAACCTTAAGAAGCCCAAGAAATATGCTTTAAGGGTTTCATCCAGATTTTCAATAGTACTTTTAAATTCAACTACCAAATCTTCAAGAAACTTTGGATAGGGGCCAAAGGATTCTGAAAGGATTTCAAAAAATGGTTCGTAAATACCTCTTGCAAGTTTAAGCTCGCTAGAAACAATTCGGTTACGAAGCATTAACAATTCCTGCTTAGACAAATATTTTTTACCAGCATCAACATTTCTTAAAGGTTTCTCCTCAATTGGTGCACTGGAATATAAAATCGAATTGTATCCAATACGGTCGGGATATGTTGATGAAATCAGTAAGTCATAACACATCGTTTGAGCTTCATGGTTTAGGTATAAGCCGATATTTGTACCTGGATAATTTTTCGATGATTTAAGTTCAATGATTTCTTTTTGATGACTTTCGCTACCATAATCAATGAGCATGTCAAGTCTTCCTTGTAGACCATATTTATTGGAAATAAATGTAGGCTCGAGTATAATCTCTTTACCTTTATAACTTTGAATAATTTGCTTTAACTGTTTTTCATGCTCATTTGCCTCAATATAGATTGCTTGAATTTTTGACCGGTCATAAGTGCCTTTCTCATTAGCAATACATAACATGCCAAAAGAATTCTCTCGCATTACAGTTTCAAAAGATGATTTGTAATTGTAGTTCTCATCCGTCACAATATCATCCAACATTTTACCTACAATATTTCCAACCATAATTCTATCGGTAATTTCACCTTTGGTGAAACGATTAAGAATGTAGAGTAGAGGATTATCTTCGTATTTTCCAAATGATTTATTATTGAATTGTCTGCATTCTGAAAGCTCTTTTGCATCAATTAGATAATCTGGTTCCAATACAACATATGACTTATCTGTTGTATAAAACTCATCTTCTTTGTCTTTGTATTTCTTAACGTTTGTAACATAAATATTTTGATACGGCTCTACAATTTTACCAAAAACCGACAAATCACTTCCAAATCCGTTTTCATTTTTATTATTCCAAAGTTTAAGCTTTATTACACCCAAACTGTCGGTATTGCAGGTTAAAACACAAAATTTACCTTCAATTTCACCGAAAGGAATAAAAACATCTTCAACTACAGCATAAAAATCATAGGTTGGAAGTATTGGTCTCTTAAATGCTGTTTTCTTTTTTATTTCATCAATAAATAATTGATAATATTCCTGAATTTTACTTGGAATAGTTATGTTAGAGAAATACGAGATTACTTCTGCTAATTGATAAACACATTTTTTATCATCCAATTCAGTTGGCTGGAATTCTGTTTCATGAACAACTTGGTTAGCGAACTTTCTTAATGTATGAGTGTTGTCAACAATATTTTTAGGTGTCTCATACTCATTGAAAATAAAAATACTTCTAGCATTTAATCCGCTTATATATTGATTGGCATCTACAGTTAACGCTTTAAATAAGTCATCTAGGATTGACCTGTATTTTGGTATCTTTTCTTTTGGGTTTAGCGTTTTATTTTCAATTGTCTCTTGAATTCTTTCAAAAAGCAATATCCCAATTTGTTTGTCAATATTTTTCATTGTAACGATATCTTTAGCGTTGGCAAAATTGCACTCTTTGACAAAGCTTTGGTCGCAGCGTTTGCTTGTGGTGCTTTGGCAATGTGTGCAATGTGGGTCGGCAATTGTTTTAAATAATGTGCGGTGGGCAAAAAATACAAAACATCGGGTCGGCTTGAGTGTCGGCTCTCTTGTCTCGTCAATATTTCGTTTTTCTGTCCTTTCACAATGGTTTACTTTTCAATTTTCTGTCTGTCGTTTCTGTTTCCTACAC
>JAAYFR010000251.1 GCA_012728155.1 Bacteroidales bacterium
CTGAAACAGTGGTCCCATATCCACGTCGAAACCACAGTCGGCATAACCGGTAGCCACTACTTTCGCTCCACGGTCATGACCATCTTGGCCCATCTTGGCGACCATAATCCTGGGTCTGCGTCCTTCTTTCTGTGCAAACTGGTCTGTCAGGGCACGCGCTTTCTCAAGCGTCGGTGCCGATTTTGATTCTGCTGAATACACTCCTGAAATTGTTCTGATTACTGCATTATAACGTCCCACTACTTTCTCACATGCGTCGGAAATCTCTCCCAAAGTAGCACGTACTCGTGCCGCCTTGATAGACAACTCAAGCAGATTACCCTCTTTTGTTTTCACACAATGGGTGATAGCATCCAGTGCTTGCTCTACCGCTTCGTTATCACGATCGGCTTTCAGCTTGTTGAGTCGTTCCACCTGCTGCTTATGTACCTCTGTATTATCAATATCAAGGATATCAATAGGATCTTCATGATCGAGCCGGTAGCGATTCACACCGATAATAACCTGTACCCCTGAATCGATACGAGCTTGCGTACGGGCTGCCGCCTCTTCGATACGCATTTTGGGGATACCGGTCTCGATAGCTTTGGCCATGCCACCCAGTTCCTCAATTTCCTGAATAAGCGCCCATGCTTTATCCACCAGTTCCTGGGTAAGTGACTCCACATAGTAGGAGCCAGCCCATGGGTCGACTTGGCGGGTAATTTGGGTCTCTTCCTGGATATATATCTGGGTGTTGCGGGCAATACGAGCCGAGAAATCGGTCGGCAAGGCGATCGCTTCGTCGAGTGCGTTGGTATGAAGCGACTGGGTGTGTCCCAATGCAGCCGCCATCGCCTCAATGCAAGTACGTCCCACATTATTAAACGGATCCTGCTCGGTAAGTGACCATCCCGATGTTTGAGAGTGGGTACGCAATGCCATCGACTTGGGATTTTTTGCTCCAAAACTCTTCACGATCCGGGCCCAAAGTAGTCGTGCAGCACGCATCTTGGCTATCTCCATGAAATGGTTCATTCCAATTGCCCAGAAGAAAGAGAGTCGCGGTGCAAAGGCATCCACACTGATACCGGCATTGATACCGGCTCTCAGGTATTCTATCCCGTCCGCCAAGGTATAAGCCAGTTCGATATCGGCAGTTGCACCCGCTTCTTGCATATGATATCCGGAGATGGAGATGGAATTGAATTTAGGCATCTTCTGCGAGGTGAACTCGAAGATATCGGCAATGATCTTCATCGAGAATTCGGGTGGGTAGATATAGGTGTTGCGCACCATAAACTCTTTGAGGATATCGTTCTGGATAGTACCGGCCATCTCGTCCAATTGTGCTCCCTGTTCTTGTGCCGCTACGATATAGAATGCAAGGATGGGTAGTACGGCACCGTTCATTGTCATCGATACCGACATTTTATTGAGCGGAATACCATCGAACAGTATCTTCATATCTTCTACCGAGCAAATCGACACTCCCGCTTTTCCCACATCGCCCACTACCCTCTCGTTATTGGCATCATAACCACGGTGGGTCGGCAGATCGAACGCCACGGAGAGTCCTTTCTGTCCCGAAGCCAGATTGCGACGATAGAAAGCATTAGACTCTTCCGCCGTGGAGAATCCGGCATACTGCCGGATCGTCCAAGGGCGCATCACATACATCGTGGAGTATGGACCACGCAGATAGGGTGCCACACCGGCAGCATAATTGAGATGCTCCATACCCTCAAGATCTTCTTTTGTATAAACCGGCTTTACCGGAATCTGTTCGGGCGTAAGCCAATCGGCTTTGATCTCGTTTTTCTCAGCCCATTCCGCCACATCGGTCGGTGTAAAACCGGCTGAATGAATATCGATATCTTTAAAATTTGGTTTCATATTATGTTGACTTTTTAGAACCAAGAGCAAAATTTTCAGCTTTTCGAGCCAAGAATATTGAAATTGATTCGCTTTTTTATTATATTTTTTAAGTAAGAGAAGCAATTAGATTACCCGCCACCATCAACAGGCTGAACAGCAAGACCAATTGGGCTGTATGGGTATCCAAAAAACGGATAGTTCCCAAATTATCCATAGTAGCCTTTCTCATCAGTTTGAGATTCTTAATAGCAAGCGGAAAACAGAGAAGCACGAGAAAGACCCATCTGTCTAACATCTGTATCATCACCATGATGACAATCAACAGATAAGCTGCCAGCAGCATTGTCTGATAAGCGATCTGAGCCCCTTCCAACCCCATCCTCATAGCCTGGGTGCGTATGCCGGCATCTTTATCCTGCAACATGTCGCGCGTATTATTGGCATGCAAAATGGCTACGACAAGCAATCCAACAGGCGTACTCACGAGCAGTGTCTGCCAAAGTAATTCACCTGTCATGACATAAACCACGCCCAATGCGATCGCCAGACCGTAACAGATAAAGATGATCAGATCTCCAAGAGCTACATACTTGAATTTGTAGTAGAATAGGGAGCTTATGATCCCGACAAGACCTATAAAGAGTAATGGCAGGCCGCTATGCAACATGAGATAAATTCCCAGTAAAACAGCTATAAAGAGAACCACATAACCGTAATAGAGTACTGTTTTCGGTTTGAATATGCCTTCTACGATCAATCGCCGAGGACCTGTCTTCTCTTTCTTGTCCACACCATTTACATAATCCTGGTATTCGCCTATCAGGTTTCCCGCCATATGGAAGGTGACAGCACCGAAGAGAGCCAGCACACCGTATCTCCAGTTAATTGCACTGACTTCACCTCTCCGATAGAGGAAGAACGCATACGAAATGGCTACCAGCGCCGGCGATGCCGATGCGGGAAAGGCCCATGGATGCGCCACGATAATCCAGTTTTTCAGCTTCCCTTCTCCATCCATTTAACCCAGCAGAATTCCATTAAATGCTTTCAACGTCTCCAACACGTTGGAGCGCACATTGATAAAATGCTCGATACCGATCGCTTTGAGATTATCGGCGCAAGCAGGAGCACCGGCTACCACAAAAATCTCTTTTCCCCCTTTGAGAAGGTTATAAGCTTCGGGAGCCAAATCAGCATATTCATCGTCGCTTGAACAGAGCACCACCACATCGGCACCTTTGTCACGAGCAGCATCAATTCCCTCTTTCACACTTTCGAAGCCAAGGTTGTCGATGATCTCATACCCGGCACAGGCGAAGAAGTTGCTTGAGAATTGTGAACGCGCCAGACGCATAGCCAGATTACCGATGGTAAGCATAAAGACTTTGGGGCGTTTTTCGCTCTGCTCGGTTGCCAGACGCAATTCGTCGAATGCATTGGAAAGGCGACGTGTATTGAGCCGTTTAAGTGGCCTATTCTGCGCATCTTCACCTCCACAACCGCAATGGCACGACTTATCTTCGATCTTGCCACTCATCACCTCATTGAAGTTGGGGTACTGATTGGTTCCCAACAGGATTTCACGACGATTGGCTACCCCATTGAAACGGGCATTGGCCGAACTGTTGATAGCATCTTGTACCCTGCCGGCTTTAAGCGCTTCGTAGAAACCTACCTCTTCGGTTTCGAGGAATAGCTTCCAGGCTTGTTCTGCCAAGGCAGAGGTCAGCGTTTCTATATAGTAAGATCCTGAAGAGGGATCGGTGATTTTATCAAAGTGAACCTCCTCTTTCAACAGCAATTGCTGGTTCACAGCAATACGTTCCGCGAAAGCGGTAGGTGTCTCGAATGCCTCGTCGAAAGGCCGTACCGTAAGAGAATCTACAGCACCGATAGTGGCAGACATCGCCTCTGTTTGGGTACGCAGCAAATTCACATACGGATCGTATAACGACTGGTTGAACCGTGAGGTAGTGGCATGGATATTCATTTTAGCAGCACAGCGGCAAGTGCCGTCCGCCGCTTTGTTATCACAGTCGTGTGGACAGGGAGGTTTATAAGCATCCACGATTTCAGCCCACAACCAACGGGCGGCACGGAACTTTGCGATCTCCATGAAATAGTTGGCACCGACTCCCAGTTCAAATTTTATCTTTTTCGCCGCCATAGAGGGAGCGATACCATTTTCGATCAGTGCCGACAACAGCTGATTTCCGCAGGAGAGGCTGTAACCAAGCTCCTGATAACTATAAGCTCCGGCATCGTTCAGCTTGTCTCCGGAAACGGTAATAGCACGATAGCGGGGTAACGGTGCAGTAATTTTCACTATCTCCACAGCTTTCGCTATCCAGTGAGGTTCATCGATACCTTTTTTCAATATCTTCCTGAAAGGATCAAATTCGATGGTTCCAAAACACTCCATCACGTTGAGATTCTGCGATTGGATATATTCCACCACCAAGCGTGCCAGTTCGAGCGTACGCGAAATACAGGTGCTGAAATTCAGTTCCACCTTGTCAGGTGCTATCCCCTGAAGCAAGATTGCCAGGTTCTCTGCCGAAAGTTCACCCTTCGGCAGTCGGAAGCCCAATGAGGTGACACCTTTTTCAAGCAGGGTGAGTGCTTTGCTGTTGGCCTCTGCAAAGTTTTTCACGTTGATCTCCTGACGCACATACCACTTGTTATCCTTTCTAGTACTGCGTATGTAAGGGAATTGCCCCGGCAGATTTTCTGCTGCAAAGGATCCTTCGATATCTTCCGCACGATAAAAAGGATTCACATTAAACCCTTCGTTGGTTCTCCATACCAGCCTTTTTTGGAAGTCAGCCCCTTTCAGATCTCTTGTGATGACATCCATCCACTCTTCAGTGGAAACCGGAGGAAAACCTGTGAAAAGTTTCTCTCTCTGATTACTCATAATACACTATTTAATTTATTATTTTGAGGTTTTTTGTAGCCCCTATTCTTTGCTTTTATCAAGGATACAAAAATAACTCTTTTTATTCTCACTTAAAAGTATTTATCTTCTTTATTGTTGTAGTATTGAAGCCTAAACCGTTGAAGAGATTATTTCTGGCGATTAAACCTAAGCTCTTGATAATAATGACGAATGGTATCGACGGGATGCAACAGCAACATTCGCGGTGCAGAAAATCGCATCACCTCTTTGATTTTCATCCGCATGCTTTTTTTATAACAATGTACGGGACAACGGCTACATGTGGGTTTTTCTTCTCCAAAACGGCAACTCTCCAATCGCTGCAAGGCATACTCTTCCAACACGCTACATTCCAAGCACAACTCCTTCCCGCTGTTGTGCTTAGAATGACAATAGAATGCGATCATCCTACTCACAACTTTTTTCTGCCTTTCGTTCATCCATATTCCTTTTCAATGAAATAAGGCGTAAAAGTAGCCAAATTATTATTGGTAGCCAAATGGATTGTTTTCATATCAACTCCGCTTCCTTGATTTATCGATCCGAAGGAAAATGAAGAGAAGGATCGTAAATCCCCACAAGGAAGAACCCCCATAACTGAAGAAAGGCAATGGAATTCCGATAACAGGCATAATACCGATTACCATACCTATATTGACGAATATATGAAACAGGAAGATACTCGCCACACCATAGCCATAGGTTCGTCCAAACAGTGTTGTCTGCCGTTCTGCCAGCAGAAGCAGACGGAGCACAAAGGTAATCATCAGCAACAATACAAGCGTGGAGCCAATAAATCCATGCTCTTCTCCTATGGTACAGAAGATAAAATCGGTATCTTGTTCGGGAACATATTTGAGTTTCGTCTGGGTGCCATTAAGAAATCCCTTTCCTGTCAATCCTCCCGATCCGATTGCAATTTTTGACTGTCCCACATGATAACCTGCCCCACTCAGCAGATCCTGCTCCATGCCCAACGTCACTTTAATACGTTTTTGCTGATGCGGCTGTAGCACATCATAAAATACATATTCCGCAGATTCAAGAAATACGAACGAACCGATCAAGAAAAGAAGAATATAGAGATAGGCTTTTTGTCCATATCTAAAAAAATGAAAAATAAGATAAAGGGCAGTGTACGATAAAGCTATGATAGCCACCATCCCCCAATCTACTGTTACAGAAAAATATGATGACACATAAGCCAGCAAAAAAATAGCCGCCACCGAAAGGAGAAGAATCAAAAAGGTATTTAACCGTTTGATATAATTCCATATCATCACTCCAGAAAAGAAAATAATAAGAATA
>JAAYFR010000025.1 GCA_012728155.1 Bacteroidales bacterium
ATTATATGCTTAATTCATGGAATATTGATTTGAATGAACTACGCGATATAATTGTGAAGAGGGAGAAAAATATTCCATCCTTGGATTTAGATGCGCTGGATTAAATGGAATGATTATGATGGATATCAAAAGATCCATATACCAAAATAATAAAATGAAATAATCGTATGAAACGAGCATGATAATTGTTCTCACATAAGAACATGACTAAAAGCGAGTTCCATACGACACCTTTGAAAATAAATAGTTTTACTCGTATGAAAAAGAAAGTATATATTGTTTTATTGTTGCTGATCCCGTTTGTTTTTCAAGCATGTTTGAAGGATCAAGCAGATATATTTGATGAGTCGCCCGCCGTGAGAATGGAAAAGGTCTTAACAGCCTATAAGGAGCTATTGGCCTCTTCAAACAATGGATGGTTACTTGAAGCTTATCCCGAGAGAAATCAATCTTATGGGGGATATTCCTTTATTCTTAAGTTCACCTCCTCGTCCGTTGACGCATTTTCAGAACTCTCCGATGATATTGCAGAGAGTAGTGGCGAAACCCTTTATGTGTTGAATTCTGACGATGGTCCTGTTTTGTCGTTTGATACATACAACTCTTTCCTCCATTTTTTTGCTACACCTTCTGCTTCGCTGACGGACGGATGTCAAGGTGATCTTGGATATGTGTTGATGGGTGTCTCCGATGATAAGAATGAGATAAGACTCAGAGGTAAGAAAACCGGAAATGACATGATGCTTAGACGGATGACGGTAGAGCCTGTGACCTATTTGGAAAAACTTCAGGAAATAGAAGAGAAAATAGATGCACCGGCTTATATGCTTGAAATAGCAGGGAAGCAGGTCTCAATCAATCTTTCCGATCGTCAATTTGCCTATCAATATGAAGGAGAAGAGGAAGCTATTGAAAAGGGAGAAATTGCTTATAGTGTTACGGATAAGGGTATTCGTTTGTATAAGCCTTTTGAATTGGATGATTTCGCCGTAGGTGAATTTATATTGGAAGAGGATAAATTTGTTTCCGTGGACGGTAAATTCACTATGAAGTTTGTCTATCCTCCCGTGAATGAAGTGTTTGTCAATGGTGGATCTGATTATTTGTTCTATTCCAATTTAACAGATCCTACGATCTTAAACGTGAGTTCGGTGGTGAATAATTGGTTTACTGCAGTCTATAATCTAAATATGGAAGAAGAAGGGGAGGACCTTGCACGCATCCTCTTCAGCACCAGCTCCCAATCCATAGAATTTGCATCGAATTTTGCAGCGGGACGTTATTATATTTCAAATTATGGTTATACTGTTGCTGTTGTAGAAGGTAGCGATAATAAAGTGAAGTTCGACAAGAAGTATACAATAAAAGACGGTAATGCAGACTATTATAATTATAATTTCGGAAAGGAATTGATACAATATATAATGAATGAAGAGGTATATATTCTGGAACCGAATGCATTAAATCCCACTTCAATTAAGTTCATTAGTGAGAAGGATCCTACTATATGGTTTGTTTTGAGTAAGTAGATCAGATAAAGATCATTGATATAAAAAACCTTTCATTTACTCTACTTTTAAACAAAAAATGAAAGGAAAAAAGAGAGGGCTAGGAGTGATTCCCCGCCCTCTTTTTCTATTTATAGAGTTGAGTGTGTATGATTCTCCTTTTCCTCTGTTTCGGCACTCTCTTCCACTGGAATTATTTCCGGTTGCTCTTTCCCTTTCAGGTATTGAGGCAGATTCATGCCGGCCATATTAAAGAGGTCGTCGAGTGGGGGAATAGTTTTCATCAATCCCGAGAGGAAGTTGGCTGTGGAGCCTTTTCCCTCCTGGTTATTCCCTGAATCCCAGACGGTCACCTTATCGATCTTCAGGTTCTTCACCGCTTCAACTTGGGTCTTGATCAGTTCGGGAAGTTTTTCAATCATCAACAATTGATAGGCTTTATCGGGATCACCTCCGGCGGCGGAAACCACATCCTTGTATCCCTCGGCTTGCTTGCTGAGGATTTCGAAGAGACCGCGTGCTTCGGCATCCATCTTGGCAAAGATGGCATCGGCTTCCCCTTTCGCTTGGACACGGATGCGTTCGGCTTCTGCTTGTGCGTCGATGATCGCTTTCTTCTTGGCAATTTCGGCGGGCACCACAATATTGGCTGTTTCGGTGGAACGTTCACGTTCCGCACGGGCGTTTTCTGCTTTTTGTTCTGCCGAGTAGGCCTCTTCCAATGCTTTTGCCTGTTGTACCTTCTCTGCTGCTACGGCGAGACGTGCCGCTTCGGCCTCTTTCTCACGGCGTGCCGCATCGGATTGGGCGATGGTGATCTTCGCCATATTTTCCCCTTCCACCGCTATGGCGTTGGCCTCCGACGTCTTGATACGGGTCAGCTTGTCGGCTTCTGCCTTCCCAATCGCTTCATCTTTTTGAGCGGTAGCAATATTTATCTCCCGGTCTTTATCGGCTATCGCCTTGCCGGTCTCACCAATTTTTTCCTGTTCCGCCACGCTTATCTTGGCTTCGTTGATCGCTTTGGCGGCAGCTTCCTTACCCAGCGCTTCGATGTAACCCGACTCGTCTTTGATATCGGTTACGTTCACATTGATAAGTTTGAGGCCTACCTTTTTCAATTCAGAGTCCACTGTTTTGGAGATGGCCTCGAGGAATTTGTCGCGGTCGGAGTTGATCTCCTCGATAGACATGGTGGCAATTACCAGACGCAGCTGTCCGAAAAGGATGTCCGATGCCAGCTCCCTGATCTTATCGGGCGAAAGACCGAGCAGCCTCTCGGCAGCGGTGTTCATCAGCTCCGGTTCGGATGAGATGGCGATGGTGAAGCGCGATGGCACATCCACCCGGATATTCTGGCGGCTCAGCGCGTTGGTGAGGTTAGCCTCTATCGACAACGGCTTGAGGTCGAGATAGGCGAAGTCTTGAATGACGGGCCAGATAAAAGCACCGCCACCGTGGATACAACGGGCGGATGTTCCGCCGGTACGTCCGTAGACAACTAATATTTTATCGGAGGGGCATCGTTTAAAGCGAGATGCCAGTGCCAGGATGGTCACGAAGATGACGGCTGCCAGAATGATAATTAAAAACATGGGTGATGAAAGCATTTCGGGTGACATAAATAGTTAAATTGTTTCGACGATTAGGATATTGTTATTTTCTATTTTGACAATTATTACGGTCGATTGTGCGTGAATAGGCTCTGTCTGATCGGTCATAGCATCCAGTTCGCGTAGTGATCCTCCTACGCTGATCAATATTTTTCCTTTTCCCATGCGTTTTGCCGGGATGGTCAGATATACTTCGGCCGTCTTGTGGAGCGTATCTTGCATTTTGAAGGAGTTATCTTCTGCCAATCGCAGGAAAACCCGTACAATCATAAAGAAGATAGCTACGAACAAAATTCCAATGATCACCGCTACCGTAATGAGCAATACTTTATTTTCGATAAGGGTATAGAATGCAATTCCAGCCCATCCGTAGCCGAGCAGGAAATTAATCAGGTTGCGGAGCGAGAAGAGCTGGAAGGGTGCATCCCCACCACTTAGATCGCCTTCGAAATCGGCTTCAACTCCGTCCATGGAGTCTCCTCCCACGAACGTGAGGATGGTCTGGACAATAAAAATTAGTGTGACAGGTGCAGCGATATACCAAAAGATTCGCAACAGAGGCTCAACATCTTGTAGGAATTCCATAAATATTCAATTTCAATTTTCCAAAGATAGGAAATAAATGGTAGATAAGAAGTTTTTTTAAAAAAAAATCAGCTTAAATGATAGCCCCGGCTGCATAACTCTGATGCGCGAAAGAGGGTGTATGCCTCCTTGTTTAAAGGGTAATCCCAACAGCCGAGAGTGTGGTATATCTCTCCGCCGAATCCCGATTTAAATTTGTACAGCCCGTAGAGCGGATGTTCAGGATCGGGAGTGGGAGAGATACCGAACATGTCGTATTCGGTACATCCTGCCTGTTGTGATTGTGTGATTGCTTCCCATTGTAGCGCATAAGTGGCCATAAGGTTACGATGAAGCGACGAGGATGCACCGTACAGATAGGAACCCCGATTGCCTGTAATAACCAGAAACATGGCAGCCAATGGCTTTCCTTCATACTCAGCTATCAGCAGGCTCACGTCGGCCGGAGAACTGCTGTTTTCTGCCCGGGCGTCGAGTACAGCCTGGAAATATTTTATATCATTCAGGAGGAGATGATTCCTTTTTGCCGTCTCTGTATAAAGCTCATACCAGATATCCATCCCTTCCATACCCATCGATCTAACTGTCACTCCTTTGCGTTGTGCCAACTTGATATTGTATCGTGTTTTCGGTTTCATCCTCTGAAGGAGTATCTCTTTACTCTTCGTCAGATTGAGATAGATGGTGTTGGTCGGTAAAATATTAGAGTGTGCTTTCTTGAAATTCCAGTGATGGGTGCCGAAATTGAATCGGAATTCTTGTGAATGGTTCTCTGGCTCGCCTCTCCATACCCCGTTCTCGTCGAAATGCTCTTTCTCCTTGGCCCAGTAAGATTCCCAGCAAAGGTCGTAGCGTATATGGATGCAGTTAAGGGGAAGGATGGAGCGGAGCGATTCGGAGAGCTCTTCCAAGAAGATACCTTGGAACTCGTCAGAGGGTTCAATTTCCGGCCCGTAAGGCACGTAGGCTAGAGAATGATTCCGGTTGACCTGTTGCAGAATAACCAATAGATCGGATTGTAGGGATGGCCGATCGCCAATTGTAGGAAAGAGATCGCTTCTATGGGAGGTGAAATTGACGGCAAGGGTATGGGCACCCAGGGATGTTTTTACCTCCGACCAGAAAGCCGTTTGCTGTAAAATGGGTGTAGCGTACAACTCTTCGCTCCCCTTGAGGCAGACGTTCGCAAGCATATCTTCTTTATTTGTTTACTGCGGGAGAATATTATTTTTTCTCTCTTTTCAAGCGTGTTATCTCATTTAACAATAATGGGAACCCGGGATATGCCATGTTGTGGTCATACCCTTGCAATTC
Organism: Bacteroidales bacterium; assembly: GCA_012728155.1. GTDB lineage: Bacteria > Bacteroidota > Bacteroidia > Bacteroidales > Dysgonomonadaceae > Proteiniphilum. Next base: position 5,021 of record JAAYFR010000025.1, read on the forward strand.
GTGGAGACGGCTGTCGCGATGACCGGCTATCTTCATCATGCGGAGAAGATAGGCATTCTCTTCGTAACGCCCCAAGAGCTCCAGCTCGCGGTCTCCTGTAATCAGTAGCATTGGTGGTGCATCTGCACGGACATGAAATAGCGGTGCATATTCATCCACCACCGGTTGCTGGTCGCTGATATTGTGCTCCTTGCGTATCGTAAAATGGGTGATGGCCTGACCGCTGAAAGGAATCAGGCCGGCGATGTGGTCGGCATCGATATCATGTGCGGCAAGGTATTGCTTGTCGAGACCGATCATCATGGCCAGATATCCTCCGGCAGAATGTCCCGCCACAAAAATAGCGGATCTGTCTCCTCCATATTTTTCAATATTCTTGAAAACCCATGCCACTGCCGCTGCCGCATCTTCAATATAGGCGGGTGCTTTTACTTTAGGAGCGAGCCGGTAGTTGACGCCAATAATGGCGAGCCCCTTATTTTTTAATGCTTCGGGAAGCTCTTTATTCCCCCCGGTCAGACCACCACCGTGAAACCAGACAATTGTGGAAAATCCTTTTTTATTTACCGGATAGTATATGTCAAGCAGGCATCGTTCATCCATATAACTCTCTTGTTGACGCACCTCTTCGGCATAATAGGGGATATCTGAAAGAGTTGTATACTCAATATCCTGTGCTACTATTGATCCGAAGAAAGCGATGAAGAGTAAGAGAATCGAAAATTTGGTCATAGTCATAAAAAACAGATGAAAACAGTCAATTCGTTCGTGATCGCTCCATTGTACAGCTATTTATTTCCTTGTCAGATAACTATTCACAGCATCTTTCACCGATCCGTGGAGCAGGAGTAGGTTCTTGGCCTGTTCGTATGAGAGGCCCAATTCGTCCACAATCATACGGGTACCTCTATCCACCAGTTTTTGGTTGGTAAGTTGCATATTTACCATTCGGTTTCCTTTTACCCTTCCCAATTTGATCATGGTAGTTGTCGTGATCATATTGAGCACCATTTTCTGGGCTGTTCCTGCCTTCATACGGGTACTGCCGGTTACATATTCCGGCCCCACAATAGGTTCAATCTTAATCTCCGCTTCCGCGGCAACGGGAGAGTGGGGATTACAGCAGATGGCCGCCGTGAGAATCCCCTTTTCACGAGCACGACGTAACGCTCCTATCACATAAGGAGTGGTTCCCGATGCTGCAATACCCACCAATACATCGTTCTGGTTGATCTTATAGGCTGTGAGCTCTTCCCATGCCTTTTCCAGGTTGTCTTCGGCTGCTTCCACCGGATTACGCAAGGCGACGTCTCCTCCGGCAATCAGACCAATCACATAGG
>JAAYFR010000252.1 GCA_012728155.1 Bacteroidales bacterium
TATCCCCAAGATCAAAACCGCGATGGAGACAAAAACAATTATTTTCGTTTTTCTGTTCATACAATTGTGTTGCTCTTTTTTGAAAGTAATGTGGGTGGTTTAAGTTTGTCTTCTGCTCATTTAGCTTGACAAAAACGTTCAATTTCATTAGTCGTTTTTTCGCTATGGCATAATCCAAACAAGTTTGTCTTCTGCTCATTTAGCTTGACAAAAACGTTCAATTTCATTAGGCATGTTTTCAAGATACAGACCATATCGTGATTTCACCGAATTCCTATCGGCCCAATTTCCCTATAAGGTACAAAAAATATCTCTCAATGCCGGCTTTACCTGTCCCAATCGCGATGGCAGTAAAGGGCATGGTGGATGTACTTATTGCAACAACCAAAGTTTTAGTCCCGGTTATGGTAAACCAACAAAAAGTATCTCGGAACAATTGTCAGATGGCATCACTTTCTTCTCACACAAATATCCGGAGATGAAGTACTTGGCCTATTTCCAATCTTATACCAATACCTACGACACTCTGGATTCCCTTATCTCCAAATATGAAGAGGCACTCTCCTATCCCAATGTGGTGGGATTGATTGTGGGTACACGCCCCGATTGTATGCCCACCCAATTGCTTGATTATTTTGAAATGCTCCGCAAGAAAATCTTTGTCATGGTGGAATACGGTGTAGAATCTACTTTGAATAGGACATTGGAGAGGGTAAATCGGCAACACACCTATGAAGAATCGGCAGAGATGATCTGTGAAACCGCACGGAGAAATATCATTACTGGTGCTCATGTGATCCTTGGTTTACCAGGAGAAACGAGAGAAGAGATACTTTCACATGCAGATAAGCTCTCACAACTACCTCTCACAGCCCTAAAAATTCACCAGTTACAAATTATCAGAGGAACAGCCATGGCAAAAGAGTTCTATTTATTACCCGAATCATTTCATCTTTTCGAGCTGGATGAATATGTCGACCTATGTATTGATTTTGCTGAAAGAGTGAAACCGGAAATTTATATCGAACGATTTACCTCCCAATCTCCTAAGAATCTATTGATTGCACCCGCTTGGGATCAGAAAAATTATGTGGTGAGGGAAAAAATCATAAAGCGATTCCAGGAAAGAGAAAGCTGGCAGGGACGATTGTGTAGATAATCCGGGAAAGGGAGTTATAGCCAATCAATCAACCGCTGCGATCTGCATTCCTGCAAGGCAACAGTTACATCCTATAGTTCCAACTCCGTTGTCTATATTTCTCTTTCTGTAACGTTTCTATCTCCACTTTCTCCCGACTCCCAAATGAGTCGATATGATCCCTCTCCAACACCAAAGCCATCAATTGCACAAACTGCCGAAAAAAATGCTCCGGTTCAGGGTTGATTCCTTTCATGATTTTTAAGTAGGGGCGAATATTTTTGACTGGACTGGACACCGAAGCGGTTGCTTTTCTGATCAGGTCTCTCTTTTCTGGATTCAGCGACCTCCTAAGCATCTCTAAATCTGTATCATAAAGCAAAGTTCCATGATGCATCTCACGTCCCTTAGAGAGATGCGATGCTGTACCCGATATTTTGTAACCCTCCAACCAAAGATCTTTTCGTCTCCTTACTTCAACTGGAATATCAAATTGACGAAGCGCCTCCACCACCGGGTCGAGAAAGCGAGCGCTTAAAGGCTCTCCGCTTTTACCATGGATAAAACTATAATTAAGGTTTCCACTATCGTGATATACAGCACCTCCTCCCGATAATCGACGTATAATCCGGATATCATGCGCCATACAAAAATCCTGATCGACCTCATTCAACACCGCCTGATTCGAACCAATAATGACACTTGGTTCATTGACATACAACAGCAGAAAATCTTCTCCTCTTCTCGAGAAAAGATACTCTTCTGCAGCTAAATTGAACGAAGGTGAGGTAAATTGAGACAGGATGATATTCATGACATAAAATTGAACTGGTTATAATAACCGATCGTCTCTTTAGTTAGGATATCGAGCTGCGTGAAGTTTTCCACCTTTACCGGTTTCCGGTATATCAGGTATTCAATCAATGTCTTCATTGCCAAAAAACCTTGATGTTCAGGCTCCTGTCCGATCAGAAAATCGATGTATCCCTCTTTCAGTCCCCTTACGTTGGGAGCTGTAAGATCCAGACAGACCAACTTAATATCATGAATTCCGTTTTTAGCGAAATAATCGGCCACAATTCCTCCCCTGGAATTAAGCACCACTACCCCTCCAATATTTTGTTGGCGCTGAAAAAAATCGGTCAGTTGATGATCAAACTTCTCAGGTTCCATCGCAGTAAAAGAGATTCTCTGCACATTATTGCCAATATTCTTCTCTTGCAGATAATCATTAAAACCCTGCTTCCTCAATATACTCGTATTGGCACTTTGATCCCCTATCCTCACAGCTTGTAACATCCCGATGTCACTCCCCGATGGAATAATAGAGGTAATGAGCTTGGCCACCAGATACCCGCAAACATAATGATCGGATGTAAAAAAGGCAAGAGGTGAACTATTCTCTAATGGAGAGTCAACAAAAATATAGGGAATTTCCTTTTCTTCCAATTGTTTCGAAAGTCGAACCGACTCCTCCTTAAAAGTGGCCCCTATAATAACCGCGTCGGCATCTGTCTCTGCTACCCGATCAAAGATCTCCCTACAGGAATAAATATCGTATTGGTTATAAGTATATACCAGACATTGTACTCGAATATTCTCAAACTCTTCCAGTGCATAGCTGATACCGGCATGAATACTCTCCCAATACTCGCCTTTCATTATGTTGGGAGTGGTAATCACCACCTTGTATTTTCTCTTTAATGATAATCCTGAAATATGAATATTGGGTTTGTAATCCACCTTTTTTAAAACCGTTTCCACAGCAATACGTGCCGATTCCGATACATTCCCCCTATTATGGAGTATCCTATCTACCGTACCCACCGAGACACCGGCCATTTGCGCAATATCTTTAATACGAATTTTTCGTTTCATATTAGACTGATTTTAAACTTTTCTAAAATAATGATCAATTACAAACAGATAAACAATGGTACAAAGTAATGATATATTTTCAAAGGGAATTGCATTTAGATTGTGATTATTCCACTAACTTTTTTAAAATAATCGTTTTTGCCTGAAAATCGTTTGCTTTCTTCGCTATCAACACTATTTCATTCCATTTGTCAAGTGGAACAACCGACCTCCCATAGATCTTTGTGGCTGATATATGCAACTTATTCCCTTCAAGTTGATAATCGGAACGAAAACCACCCGAGTCATTCGAATAGTTGAAAGAGAGTGCCTCCACTCCTTCAACGCCATATCCTTCGGGAATCTCTATCTCAATATCGTAGGAGAGGCTCAGTGCTGCGGGAAGATAGGCGTCGATAGTACGCTGTTCATCCCGTTCCGAAGGCTCCCAATGTTGCCCGATCAGTCTGCCCACTTCAAGGATTAAGTTATCCCCTGCATTTTTCACCAACCCCTCCACAGTGTAAGAGACGGTATAATCCAATGCAGGACGATCGGTTGTTATACCCATCGAGTTGAAAAAAAACTCTTCAATCTTTTCCGGCTTTTCTCCATGATATTCGGTAAGTTCCAACTCAATAATTTCTTTTTGCTCCTTCTTATGGCTTTCCAACACAGAGGTAAATTCATCAATCCGCTTACGGGTTGATTTATTTGCCTGCAATTCCTCCATCAAGGTATGCCCTATACCCAGCTTTTTTCTCATCTCCTTATCCCAATCTTCATAGAGAAGCAGCTGCCAATAATCTTCTTTCATATTACCGGTACATCTTACATTACGTTTCACACTCAACTGGGAGAGGTTGTCGATTGGGATAGTCACTTCAATCCGTGATGCAAGAAGATTATCTTCCGCTTTTGATTCCGGAATTTCATATTGCCCCCCATTACCTTCTATGCCATAACTTTTATTGGCAGCATATTTTACTACCTCAATGGTAGAGGCACTCTCCCCTTGATATTCAGGAGGCACCTCACCGGCGTATCTATACCCATTCCTGAAAAAGAAAAGCTGATGATCATTTGCCAACAAGCCGGTGATCATATCGTCATCCGAAACCACCTCCTCTTTTCTAGGGCCCAATCTGCTTGTGACAAACAAAAACTTATGCTTTACATTATACTCTTCAAAGAGTTGTTGCAGGCGTACCATAAACTTCAATCCGGGATAATTGGCATAATCGTTCGGCCAGTGATAGAATAATGCTTCATAAATCACTATTGCCTTTTCTTCATCACCCATTGCGGGGTTGTTATCCATCAATTCCGACAGGGTCTTCTTTACTTTTTTATCGGTATCCTTCATCCAGAACATCTGTTTCTCCTGGGCTGCTAAAAAAGTCTTGGCATCGTTCAGGTATTCATCATAAGGAAGATTTTCATATACACCGCCTTTACGTGCATTGGGCGATTTAACTATCAACTTGGATGCATTGTTCAGCACATACATACGAATCATAGGGAAAGTCCTGTATGGCGATATCCAGCGCATCTCATCCAACGCGTCCACTTTCTCAAGATTCTCTGCCTCGGCGTCGAGTATATAATTATTGTCCGTATCAGTGGAGTGTCTCATTTCAGGGGCACCGTTGAGGGATCGGTATTCTACCGTGAGCTTATCCCCAAATTCGCAGTGGATAGAATATTTCAAGATGGGATATTGCCCAAAAAAAAGAAATAACTCGGGCGGCACATTATAGGTCTCGAGTTCCATCTCGTCACAAACAAAATAGTCGAGAATATCTCCTACCTGCAAACCCGGAATGGCCACTTTCTTTAGTGTTTCCTTCTCTTTCTTCCCTTCTGTGAAAGCAATCGCCTCTTCATCGACTGCCACCTCAACCACACTGCCATCCGGTTTGATCACCCGCGCGCCGACAATCGTCTTGAGTTTGTTCGATCGCATATGTCCACTTATCCTGGTCTCTTCCGTGAAAGACAATTCTGAAAACTCCGCCAAAGCCGACAGGTCGTTTAGCTTCACCATCTGCCGGTCGATATTGGTATAATATAGTTCGCGGTTGACATCCCCAAAGAGAAGGGCATTCATCCTGAATCGGTTCTTGCTGGTTGCCTCTATATGTTGGTGACGCGCCAAAATAACTGCCGATTCATTTTCATACCCTGGCGGCAATTCATACTGCATAAATTCGGGTTTATCCCACGCCCACACCATTTCCCTTACAGTTTGTGCATGAGTCTTAGGAATATCCGCAAAACAATTTATTGAAACCAGTAAAAATAATAGTGAAACCGGGAGAGAGATTTTCGTTGTCATACATATCTTCAATTTAATTTTTTTCAAGGGTAATCTGCCGGGTATAGGCATTTTTCAACAATCCAATATCTTTGTTCCACTGAAGGAAATTCGATTTTGACAAAGTCCTGTTTTTAATCGTTATCTCTTTTTGATACAGAATGCTCTGCTCTTCTATTGTATACCGAATGCTGAACCGATAATCATCCGTCACAATTTCCATGTCCGCGGGAATATCTTTCATGCGATAGCCTTCGGGAATCTCTATGATGATGCGATTCCGAATCATTTGGCAGAAGGAAAAGGCGTAGTCATTCTTCCTTTTGAGCGTATCGATCACCAACCCTGCAAATTCTTTGAAAACATCCAGATCGACATATAACTCATCTGAGAAAGAACGAAGAGACGAAGGGCGTAACTCTTCGTATGAAATGGAGAGATTTCCCGAGCCAACCTCTATCCCTTGGATCTGTAATCCGAAAATAGAATCGGTTGGATTGTTGCTCTTTAGGAAATTTTTCAGATAGATATTCCTGTCGGCGCTACCCGTATAACGAATGGCAGAGGTGATTCCATACTTGGGTTCTCCGCTGAAAGACAACTCCGATTCACCTTTTAACCTTCCATCCTCAACCACATATCGGCTAACCAACTGAATACTATTATGCGACGGAGGGAGTAAAGGTGTACGAAGCATCAGATAATGATCGCCATCTTCCACCATGGCCATTTTTCCCTGAATGGGGTAAGCAATCTCGCCAAATGGCATAAACTTGACGGTAGGGTCCAGGAAATGAAATTCGTTGTCATGGTGCAAAGCACATATCATATGGTCGGCCGAAGGGATAGGCAATTTCCATTCTCGACCGGCATCTGTTGTGTTTATCCATACCAGGCGGGCGTCAAATCCTTCTGCCTGCAACAAACATTTCAACAGGTTAGACATCCCTTTGCAATCTCCATATTTCTTCCTTATCACTGCTTGCGCCTCATCAGGTTTAAATCCCTGAACCCCGTATTCGAATGCGATATATCGTATATTGTTCTGAACCCAATTGAGCAGCGCATTAATTTTATCCCTGTCGGTTTCACTCCCCTTGGTGATCTCTTTGGCAAGATGCGCTACCACTTCATGGTCATTCTCAGCCATATCGGCTTTGCTTTTACACCACCTGTACATATGGTCGAAGCTGTAAAAATACTCTTCCGACTTTTTATTGACGACCGCTTTTCGGGGTACAACCTGGATTGAAGGGAATGTAAGCATATAATCGGGCATAAACTCTTCGTGCCGATATGCCTCCCGGTTCTCTACCTGATAGATATATATGGTATTTCCTGAGTTGGGATCCATACTTTTTGAACTGCTTATACCCCGATCAAAATTGTTTTCCACAATATCAATTTCCATCCACTGAGGAACGATGATACGAATTGTTTTATTCCTGATAAAATGGGGCTCTACGATATTGATAAACGAAAATCCAAATGGATCTTTATAGTTCTTTTCATAGGTTACCCTACCCACTTCATCCCTATCTTTAAATTGTAGGGTAAGATGACACACCTTACTGTCGTCATAAAAAATATTTTCTTGGGCATAAGTCTCATATTTGGGAGAAGAGGCTTTCACTCCCTTCACCCTGATCTTGGTTATCTCTGAATTGATATCATAAAAACGAAAAAAGGTGACCGGTTGGACATTTTTAATGCAGGAATAGAGGATATCCTGATTCTCTTTCACTACTACCCGGTTGTTCTCAATCACATACCTATAGGTTGATTGCTGCTCGCTGATGATCATATCGTCATCCATGTTCTGAGACAGGAGAGAAATGGGAAAGAAAGAGATTAACAACAGCCAATAATAGTTCATATAGATAGAATAATTCATGCGATTATTTCATTTTTATATTCCGGTGTATGACAATTCGAGTGAAACGAGAATCGCCGACTTCCTAAGAGATAAGAACTGGAGGCAACTCGCATTGAATCATGAACTCGGCTGAGAACAGTTGCCCTGTTTGTTGCATACAATAAGTGAAATGAATCGTATTACAGTGCAAAAATAATAAATTAACTTCAATTTATTCCATTGTGCCACAAAATACCGGATAAATGTCTGATCTTTGCCTTCTATAAATGTGCATACCATTTCCATCACATTTTTTATAACAATCGAAATCGGGATATGAAGCAATTTTTACTTTTTGGGTTGAGTTATATTATAATAATGACAAGTTTGCAGGCACAACAGCTTAGTGGTGTCATTGTCAATAAAAAAGGGGAACCTATTCCCAATTCAACCCTCTATATTTATGAAATTGCGAAAGGAATCGCCGCCGATAACCGCGGAGAATTTCAAACGGTACTTACACCAGGCAGCTACACCTGTGAATTTCGTTCTCTCGGTTATGAAAGTAAAAAGAATACTATTTTGATGGGAAAGGAGAATCAGACGATCCGTGTGGAACTCCAGGAGAGATCCTATATGCTCAAAGAGGTGGTGGTATATGCCACGAAGAGCAATGAAGATCCCGCCTATCGTATCATGCGAAAAGCAATCGCTCATGCCCCTTATTACCGTTACCAGGTAAAAGAATATCGGTCGGAAGCCTATATAAAGGGGAGTCTGACCATTGAGAAGATACCGGGAATTTTCAAACGTTCCATGAAAGTCAACGACAACGATTTCGACATCAGCTCCTTGATAGGCAAACCGATGGTAATGGAATCCAAGAGTAATATCCATTTCACATCACCTGAAAACTACCAACAAGAGGTGATCGCACTGAAAAGCTCGATTCCCAAAGAATTCAATGTAGACAAAGGATTGAGCATCATGACCTCGAGTATCTACAACAGCAAATTAAACGGCAGGATATCTCCGCTTGCTCCCGATGCTTTCAGGTTTTATGATTTTAAACTGGAGAATGTGGCGTATCAACCCGACCAAATAATCAACAAAATCAGGGTGATACCCAAAAAGAAAAATCCCAATCTTTTCTCAGGTTATCTCTATGTCCTTGAGAACAGTTGGAACCTCTATATCGCCGATCTGGTCACCAGTGAATTGGGAACCACCATGCATTTCCACATCAATTATCACCAAGTGCAACCGTCGGTCTACTTGCCCACCACCTACGATGTGAGCATGACAATGAACACGATGGGTATAAAAGGAGCAGGAAATTATTATGCATCCATCAAATACAATTCAGTAGCGGTGGATGACAAAAGAGCCCCACAGAGTGTGAATCCAACTACCTCTCAAAACGAGTCTGAAGGAGAGAAGAAATTAACTGCCGGAAAACAAAAAATCGCAGATGAATTAGAGAAGTTATCACAGAAGGAAGATCTTTCCACCAAAGAGGCCTACAAGATGTCGAAACTGATGCATCAGATGGAGGAACCGGAAGAGCTGAAAGAGCAACGGAAATCACTTGAGATAAAAGATATTGAAAGGGTAAAGATGAAAGTGGATACGCTTGCCTGGAAGAGAGATTCCAGCTTCTGGACACATGCGCGCGAGCTGCCACTCCGGGCAGAGGAGCTGAGAAGTTATCAGGTGAGGGATTCGTTGTCGGGTGACAAACCCGATAGTGAAACAGCTGGAAGCAGGAATGCGGTAATACTTTCAATCGACGAAAATCCGAAAACAGTGTTCGGAAAGGTCACACAGGGAGGGGTTTGGAAAATGGATTCCGATCTTTCACTTCGTTATGGGGGATTTGTGGGAGGATTGAAAGAGTACAATTTCATCGACGGATTTTGGCTGGGGCAGACACTCTCTTTCAATTGGGCAATTGATAAAAACCGGTATTTCTCGGTTTCACCATCGCTCTATTACACCACAGCGCGAAAAGAATGGTTGTGGCATATTGCCACCTCATTGGATTATGCACCCCTCTCTCTCGGCAAGATTCATTTCTCCACGGCACATACCTCCCGTGATGTGAACAGCGAAAATGGTGAGTCGAGATTGATGAATACGCTCACCTCCATCGACCTGGGACAGAACTTCATCCGATTTTACGATAGTCGCTACGTCAAAGCCGACCATCATATCGATATCGCCAATGGATTACATTTATATACTGGAGGTGAAATAGATAAACGATCTCCACTACATAACCACACCTCGTTTAATTTTCTCGGAAAAGAAATTGCTGAGAATATTCCATCCGATCCGGCTTTATATCCGAATCATACGGCGACCAATATCACCTTTGAACTCTCTTACACACCTCGCTACCGTTACCGGATACGGGATGGTAAGAAATGGTATGTCAGCACTACATATCCTACTTTTTCAGTGGAATACAGAAAAGGAGTCAATCTTTTTGCTGACAATCCAGCACCACTCTATGACCGAATTTCCGGATCTATCTCTCAAAACATCAAAATCTCACCCTTTGAAGGGATCGATTATCTTTTCTCAGGCGGCACATTTTTATCATCCGAGAGATTATACCTGAACGATCTCAAATATTTCAGGAATAACCAGATTTTTTTCACCGCATCCGATTTTAACCGTAGTTTCAACCTGCTTGATCGCTATACCACATCCGGAAAATGGTGGATGGAAGGGCATCTAAACTATCAGTCGCAATATCTCTTTTTGAAAAATCTACCCTTTCTACAGCGTTTTTCATTCGATGAAGCAGTTCATTTACATGGATTATCCACCGAAAACAAAAAATTCTATCTGGAAGGTGGCTATTCGATAGGATTTCTTGGATTGAGCAGGGTAGGTATCTTCACCGCACTTACCGATAAAAAGTTCGATCGTTTCGGTATAAGGTTAAGCTATCCATTATGGGATTTAATAGAGAGTCCACTTCGATAGGAACACTGATAATCATTTTTAACTGATCCGTCCCCATTCATAGCGGTTACCGCCCAAGCGGGCCAATTGTTGTTTTAAGATGAGATGTTCAGGCTGTTCCAGTTGAGGGTCCCTCTCAATTAACTCTTCCGCAATCTCACGGGCACGGTAAAGAATAGTGCTATCCTTCACCAGATCAGCAATCCTCAGGTCAAAGGGTATGCCACTCTGTTGGGTCCCTTCCAGGTCGCCCGGGCCACGCAGCTTCAAATCGGCCTCAGCAATAACAAATCCGTCGTTGCTCTCAGTCATGATCTCCATCCGTTTACGGGTATCGGAAGAGATTTCATAAGGGGTGATCAATACGCAGTAAGACTGATCAGCTCCCCGCCCCACCCGTCCACGCAACTGATGCAACTGGGAAAGGCCAAACCGCTGCGCGCTTTCAATCACCATCACACTGGCATTGGGCACATTCACCCCTACCTCTATGACGGTAGTCGATACCATGATTTGTACTTCATTGGCTACAAATTGATGCATCACTTCATCCTTTTCGGCAGGCTTCATCCGACCATGCATCTTGCAAATATTGAATTCAGGAAACGCCTCTTTGATATGCTGATAACCCTCTTCAAGATTTTTAAGATCCAATTTTTCACTCTCTTCAATCAAGGGATAGACGATATAAGCCTGTCGCCCTGCACGGATCTGCTCCCGGATAAACTGGTAAAGTGCACCCCGTTTTTGATCATACCGGTGAAGCGTCTGCACCGGCTTCCTACCCGGCGGTAATTCGTCGATCACCGACAGGTCCAGATCGCCATAGACCGTCATCGCCAGGGTACGTGGAATAGGAGTGGCGGTCATCACCAGCACATGCGGCGGCTGGTTATTTTTTGTCCATAACTTGGCTCGTTGCGCTACCCCGAAACGGTGCTGCTCATCAATTACCACAAAGCCGAGATTCCGGAACTGCACAGTATCTTCAATCAGAGCATGGGTACCAATCAGTATATCGATCTCACCCGACTGCAGACCGGCATGGATCCTCTCCCGCTCCTTCTTCTTTGTGGAGCCTGTCAGCAACTCCACTTTCAGATCCATTCCCGACAGCATCTGAGTGAATGTCTCAAGATGCTGCGATGCCAGGATTTCAGTGGGTGCCATCAGGCAAGACTGGTAACCATTGTCGAGTGCTATCAGCATACACATGACCGCCACCAGCGTCTTGCCACTTCCTACGTCTCCTTGCAACAGACGGTTCATTTGCTTTCCCAATGCGGTATCTTTCCTGATCTCTTTGATCACCCGCTTCTGTGCGTTGGTCAGAGGAAATGGAAGTTTCTGCCTATAAAATGAATTGAGATGGTCTCCCACCTTCTTGAAGATAAATCCGTTCAGTTTCCCTTTTCTTTCCGCCGAATAGCGGACAATATTAAGCTGGATATAAAAAAGCTCTTCAAATTTCAGGCGAAACTCCGCATCACGCAGCAAATGGGCAGATTTAGGAAAGTGAATATTTTCAATTGCGTCATGGAACGGCATCACTCTTGCCTCTTTCATCACATCAGAAGAGAGCGTTTCCGGAAGTGGCTCCTTGACCAGTCCGAAAGCATTCTCGATGATCTTCTGCATCGCTTTGGAGTTGAGATAATGGTTTTTCATCTTCTCCGTGGTACTGTACATCGCCATCAATCCTTCCGGTCGGTCCGCCTCATTCATAAAAGGATCAAGTTCGGGATGGGCGATATTCCACTTGTTATTGAACAAAGTAGGCTTACCAAACAGCACATATTCCTGACCCACTTTGTATTTTCCCTCAATAAACCGTATTCCCTGAAACCAGATCAGATCAACAAATCCGGTCCCATCGGTAAAATGTGCCACTAACCGTCTTCGACGACCTTCCCCAAAAGATTCAAAGGCGGTGATCCTTCCCTTCAGTTGGATATAGGCCATTGAATTATCGATCTCATGGATATAATAGATTCTGCTTCTGTCGATATAGCGATAGGGATACCATCTCAACAGGTCACCCACCGTAAAGAGATTAATCTCCTTCTTGAGAATATCGGCTCTTTTAGGTCCAATACCGGGAACAAATTGTATTTCAGTCTGTAAGATGCTCACTTTTTAATTTTATGACTACCAGCCAAACAGCGGGAACTCCCGCATGGTAGCATTCACTTTTTCACGAACTGCAGCGATAGTTGCGTCATTGGCCGGATTCGAAAGAACGGTATCTACCATCTCTACAATCTCCTCCATCAACTCTTCTTTTGCACCACGAGTAGTAATGGCAGGTGTGCCAAAGCGCAATCCCGATGTCTGAAAAGGAGAACGGCTGTCGAAAGGCACCATATTTTTGTTGACGGTGATATCTGCTTGTACCAACGCATTCTCTCCCTCTTTACCAGTAAGATTGGGGAATTTAGTACGTAAATCTACCAGAATAAGATGATTGTCCGTCCCTCCGGAAGTCACCTTATACCCCTTATCGATAAAAGCTTGTGCCATCCGGGCAGCATTCTTTTTCACCTGTCCCTGATAGCTCCTATAATCGGGTTGCAATGCTTCATAGAATGAAACAGCTTTTGCCGCAATCACATGCTCCAACGGCCCCCCCTGCATACCGGGGAATACAGCTGAATCGAGCATGGCCGACATCATCTTCACCTCTCCTTTAGGAGTGGTAACACCCCATGGATTCTCAAAATCTTCTCCCATCAGAATTATACCACCCCGTGGCCCACGCAGGGTTTTATGCGTAGTGGAGGTGACGATATGGGCAAACTTCACTGGGTTATCAAGCAATCCGGCAGCAATCAATCCGGCAGGATGCGCCATATCCACCATAAAAATGGCTCCGATCTCATCGGCCACTCTACGGATACGGGCATAATCCCACTCTCGCGAATAGGCAGATGCTCCTGCAATGATCAGCTTGGGCCTTTCCCGATATGCCACCTCTTCCAATTGGTCGTAATCGATCTGCTGATTCTCTTCACGCACATTATATTCCAGTGGCTGGAACATCAATCCCGAAAAATTGACCGGTGATCCGTGTGTCAAGTGCCCTCCATGCGACAGATTCAATCCGAGGAACTTATCACCTGCCTTCAAACAGGCCAGGAATACTGCTCCATTTGCCTGAGCGCCTGAATGAGGTTGCACATTGGCCCATTCGGCACCAAACAACTCTTTCAACCGATCAATTGCCAGCTGTTCACTCAAGTCCACCACTTCACATCCGCCATAATAGCGCCTTCCAGGATATCCCTCTGCGTATTTATTGGTCAACACCGATCCCATCGCCTGCATCACTTGATCGCTCACGAAATTTTCGGAGGCAATCAGTTCAATACCTTTCAATTGTCGCTCACGCTCTTTCCCAATAATTTCCGCGATCTGCCTATCTTGAGTCATTACAATTTGTTTTAATGTGATTAAGCTGCAAAACTATACAAAAAAGTCGAGATTTTTTACCCATTGGAGTTAAAACAAAAAAGAATTCGAAGAGAAAAGGGCTCAAACAGCTGACAGTGAAAAGAAAACTATCAGATGAGAGCAGTAAAATTGAATTAACTCGCTATATTTGTAATTTAGTGGTGCTGATAAAATTTCTTTTGTCATGAATAAAAACAGTAAGATATATGTCGCCGGCCATCGCGGATTGGTGGGATCGGCTATCTGGCGAAACCTGCAGTCGAAAGGATACCTCAATCTGATCGGCCAATCACATCAAGAATTGGATTTGATGGATGCCGCATCCGTAAGCTCTTTTTTTGATAGAGAAAAGCCTGAGTATGTAATTCTTGCAGCGGCACATGTAGGAGGTATTATCGCCAACAACACCTACCGGGCCGACTTTATCTACCGTAACCTACAAATCCAGAACAACGTCATAGGTGAGAGTTTCCGCCATCATGTAAAGAAACTGCTCTTCCTCGGCAGCAGCTGTATCTATCCTCGTGAAGCGTCTCAGCCGATATCGGAAGAGGCATTACTCACCGGACCGTTAGAATACACCAATGAGCCATACGCCATCGCCAAAATCGCAGGACTCAAAATGTGCGAAAGTTTCAATATCCAATATGGCACCAACTATATCGCAGTGATGCCTACAAACCTCTATGGGCCCTACGATAATTTCGACCTGGAGAAGAGCCATGTACTTCCTGCCATAATGCGCAAAGTTCATCTGGCTAAAGCAGTGATGAGCGATGATTGGGCAGCCGTCAGGGAAGATCTCAACCGACGGCCGATAGAGGCCGTTTCGGGTAGCTCCACGCAACAGGATATAGAGAGCAAACTCCGGAAGTATGGCATCCACAACGGTCGGCTTGAATTATGGGGGAGCGGAAAACCATTGCGGGAATTCCTCTGGAGTGAAGATATGGCCGACGCATCTGTCTACATCATGGAGAATATAAACTTCTCTGATCTGTCAAGAGGAAAAACTGAAATCAGGAATTGTCATATCAATATCGGAACAGGAAAAGAGATCAGCATACATGATTTGGCAAGATTGATTAAAAAAAGCATCGGATATGATGGCGAAATCTCATTCGACAGCGCCAAACCTGATGGAACTCTGAGAAAGCTGACAGATGTCTCCAAGTTAATCGCACTGGGATGGAAACACAGTGTCGAGGTAGATGAAGGTGTGAAGAGGCTCTACCAATGGTATATTGGTGATGCTTCCCATTTTAAATAATCCCAATCTCCTCTTCTGCACTGCCGGATATGGGAGAGAAGTCAGCACCTTTGATAGGCACCGCTGGCAATATTATCGAGCCACTCCTGGTTGTCGATATACCACTTGACAGTCTTTTCGATTCCTTCTTCAAACTGCAGAGAAGGCTCCCAACCCAGCTCATTCTTGATCTTTGAAGCATCGATAGCGTACCGCAAATCATGTCCTGCACGATCGGTGACATAAGTAATCAACTTCTCCGACGCGCCCTCTTCACGGCCTAACAAACGATCCACCGTTTTAATGATTACACGAATCAGATCTATATTTGTCCATTCGTTGAAACCACCAACATTATAGGTATCTCCCACCTTTCCCTTGTGGAAAATTAGATCGATGGCACGAGCGTGATCATCCACATAGAGCCAATCTCTCACGTTCTCTCCCTTTCCATATACTGGTAATGGTTTATTTTGACGTATATTATGGATAAACAACGGAATCAGTTTCTCAGGGAACTGGTTTGGTCCATAGTTGTTGGAGCAATTAGAGATAACTGTCGGCAAACCGTATGTGTCGTGATAAGCCCTGACGAAGTGATCGGACGACGCTTTTGATGCGGAATAGGGGCTATGCGGGTCATAACGGGTCTCTTCCGTGAAGAGGCTCTCATCGAATTCCAGCGCTCCGTACACCTCATCGGTCGACACATGATAAAAGAGTTTCCCCTCATAGGCGCCCTGCCAATGTGCTTTCGCTGCTTGCAACAGGTTAAGCGTTCCCATCACATTGGTCCGGGCAAAGGAGAAAGGGTCGGTAATGGAACGATCGACATGGCTCTCGGCAGCCAGGTGGATCACATTATCAATTTTGAAGTCGGTAAATACCTTTTTCATCTTTTCAAAATCACAGATGTCCTCTTTCAAGAAGCTATAATTGGATTTGCTCTCTATATCTTTCAGATTAGCAAGATTTCCCGCATAGGTCAGCTTATCGAGGTTGATAATCTGATAATCGGGATATTGATTGACAAACAATCGTACTACATGGGAGCCAATAAAACCGGCACCGCCTGTGATCAGGATATTTTTTTTTGCCATGATTGAGTTATTCTTCCCCATTCGGGGTATTAAACATGCCCTATTTATACTATGACCCAAGTTCCACATGTCGTATGATTGGTATTAAAACGCACATCACAATTAAAATGCGAAAGCTGAGTAAAAAGATGTCAACCAAAAAGTGGGTTCCTCCTGTCTTTTTCCGAAAGGATAATATCCTCGGAAGCCAAATGCCAGTCAATATCAAGTTGCGGATCATTCCAAAGAATTGCACCCTCATAATCGGGTGCATAATAATTATCACATTTATATTGAAAAATGGTCCCATCTTCCAATACCGCATAACCATGGGCAAAACCACGGGGAATAAAGAGTTGCCGTTTGTTTTCTGCAGAGAGCTCTATCGAAAAATGTCTCCCATAGGTAGGAGAATCCTTACGAATATCAACAATCACATCCAACACCTTACCCTTCACCACCCGTACCAGTTTGGCCTGTGCATAAGGTGGTTTTTGAAAATGTAACCCCCGTACAACTCCATATCCCGACAGGCTCTCATTATCTTGTACAAAACCGATTTTCCCCACTTTCTCTTCAAATTCTCTTAGAGAAAACGATTCAAAAAAATAGCCCCGTTCATCGCCAAACACCGTCGGTTCTACAATCACAACTCCTTCTATCTCTGTTTGTATAATATGCATCTTTATCCCGTCGGTTTAAAACTTAATAGTAAAAATTCAAATTTTCAAGTCATCTTCTCTGCTTCATCATCCCAATCGAAGCAGGTATTGTCCGTAGGGGTTATTCTTCATCGACATTCCTAACTCCCTCAACCGTTCGTCGGAAATCCAGCCATTCCTCCAGGAAATCTCTTCGAGACAGGATATCTTCAACCCCTGACGTTTTTCCAACACTTCAATAAAGGTAGAAGCTTCCGAAAGGGAATCGTGGGTACCGGTATCAAGCCAGGCAAATCCACGACCAAAGAGTTGCATATGCAACTGTCCCTCTTCTAAGAAAGTCTGGTTGACAGAGGTAATTTCCAATTCTCCACGTGCCGATGGCTTGACCTGTTTCGCAATTTCGACAACCCGGTTCGGATAAAAATAAAGTCCTGTAACTGCCCAGTTAGATTTGGGTTCGGCGGGTTTCTCTTCGATGCTTATCACCTTTCCATCTTGGTCTAACTCAGCCACACCATAACGTTGCGGGTTATCCACATAGTAACCAAATACGGTAGCAAAATCCTCTTTTTCCGCATCCTGCAGGGCCTGACGCAGCATTCTGGGAAAACCCTGTCCATAAAAAATATTATCTCCCAACACCAAGCATACTGCATCATCGCCAATAAAGCTCTCGCCGATAATAAAAGCCTGTGCCAATCCGTCGGGCGAAGGCTGTGCAGCATAACTGAAATGGACACCATAATCAGAGCCATCACCGAGCAACCGTTGGAATCCGGGAAGATCAAGTGGCGTAGAGATAATCAGGATATCTCTGATTCCTGCCAACATCAGTGCGGAAATGGGATAATAGACCATCGGTTTATCGAAAATGGGCAGTAATTGCTTCGATATCCCTTTCGTAATTGGGTATAATCTTGTCCCTGATCCTCCTGCTAAAACGATCCCTTTCATAATCAATCGATTTTTTTATAAAGATAACTTCTACTTAACAATTCTACCCAATCATTGTTGAATAAAAAATCATTTTTCTCTTTAGAATATGATTACTTGAATAGATCGGGTCTCAATTTTCGGGTACGTTCTACCGCCTGTTCATGGCGCCATTCCTCTATCTTCCGCTCATGCCCCGACAACAACAGATCAGGTACTTTCCATCCCTTATAATCAGCCGGTCGGGTATAGACCGGCGGCGCCAGCAGTCCATCTTGAAACGAATCGGAGAGCGCAGATTGTTCATCACCGATAGCACCCGGAATCACACGAACCACTGCGTCGGCAATCATTGCGGCAACCAGTTCACCACCTGTCAGCACAAAATCGCCGATAGAGATCTCCCTTGTAATAAGATGTTCCCTTACCCGGTAGTCCACTCCTTTATAGTGTCCACAGAGAATAATAATATTCTCTTTCAGGGAAAGCTCGTTGGCAGTAGATTGTGTAAATTGCTCCCCATCAGGGGTAGTGAAGATCACCTCATCATAGTGGCGTTGCGACTTGAGCCAACTGATAGCTCTGTCGATAGGTTCTATTTGCATAACCATTCCCGCCTCTCCACCAAACGGATAGTCATCGACACGGCGATGTTTATCAAGTGTATAATCCCGCAGGTTAAGGAGTCCAAACTCAACCAGCCCTTTCTCCTGCGCTCGTTTCAGTATACTTGTATGGAGCGCTCCCTCAATTATTTCGGGTAGAACGGTAATAATATCGATTCTCATACGATTTGGCTATTAAGCAGTGTAAAGATAGCCAATCTACAGGTAGAAAGGAAATGATACGACACAAAATCCATTAATTTCCACTTTCTCCAAAGGCGTCTGGGCTACAACACTGATCCCATCAAGTTCGATGGAACTCTCTCTCATTGTAACGTGGTCCATATCAACCGTTTTTTGCATATTTAAACAGCAAGAGGGGGAAGGGGGAGTGAGGGCCACAATACCATATGGAACAGCATCGAGAATGGCGATACTGCACATACAATTCAAACAATAGCTCTATAAGTGACCGATCGCTTTTTCCAAATGTACGGAATGGGAACCTTTTAACAGAATATAGTAATTGCACACCGGCTCTATTTTAAGAGCCTTAATCAACTGATTCACATCATCGAATAGTCGGATATCCTCATTTTCTCTGATCCACCTACTAAAAACAGCACCTACCAGATAGAGTTTGTCGTAAGGTTGTCTCTTCAAAAACTGTATCATCTTTTCATGTTCTTCATCGCTACTCTCACCCAACTCATTCATTTCTCCGAGAATCACCATTTTTGGCAATGAAGTGGGAACGGATGAAAAGAACTCCAATGATGCTTTCATACTGGTAGGATTGGCATTATAAGCATCGATGATCAGGTCATTTTTTTCTGTGCGCTTGAATTGAGAACGATAGTTTGTGGGTTCATATTCTTCCAGCGCGGTACTGATTCGCTCGGCATTGATCCCGAAAAATTTAGAAGCTGCAACTGCCGCAATCGCATTATCGAAGTTGAACTCGCCCACCAGTCGTGTTTTGACACGATAGGAGCTGTCAAAAAAGCTCCAGTCGAACTCAAGAAAAGGAGTCGCATCGGCAATTGTACCCGAAGCAAAAAGTGAGGGATCATTCTTGCCATAAAGTATACGCCCCATCCCTTCCGATCGCTCATATAAAATCGGATTATCTTTATTTACAAATACTTTGCCTTCAGATTTCCGGATAAAATCATATAACTCACATTTGGCGTCGACCAGATTTTCGAAATTTCCAAACCCTTCCATATGTGCCTTCCCCACATTGGTGATGATTCCGTAATTGGGCTCAGCAATCTCACACAGCTCACGGATATCTCCCAAATGGCTGGCTCCCATCTCCACCACTCCAATCTCATGTGACCTATTCATCGACAACAAGGTAATTGGAACCCCAATCTGGTTATTCAGGTTCCCTTGGGTATATGCCACTTTAAACTCTTTCGACAAAGCAACGGCGATCAGTTCTTTCGTGGTGGTCTTTCCGTTTGTCCCTGTGATACCGATAAGAGGGATTTTCAGCTTCTTACGGTGCCAATTGGCCAATTTCTGAAGAGCCTCCAATGTATCTTTTACCAAGATGATCCGATCGTTTTCACACTCCGGGGGTTCATCCACCACCGCATAGGCACATCCTGACTCAATCGCCTTCTCCGCAAACAGATTCCCATTAAATCTCTCCCCTTTCAACGCAAAAAAAAGAGAGTCCTTGGGACAGATCCGCGAATCGGTTGTAACAACCGGATATTGTAGAAACAGATTATATAGTTCCGCAGTTTCCATATCACTTCGGCAAAAAAATGCTATAACCCCAATTGAGCGGCAATCGATACAGGAATAGCATCGCGATGCAAAACAATACTTAAAGTCTTGTAACGAACAAACGGATCCGACGCATACCATAGCCCTTTGTAGGGCCCGGTTTCACCCCATGAATTCTTCACCATATAGAATTTGTTCCCTTTCTGATCTTTTGCAATGCCGTAGATCAACATTCCATGATCATCTGTGGTTTGATAATTATCGTATGATTCTTGTCTCATTTCCTGGGTAATCTTTTTTTCTGCAAGCAGCTCATTCCCAACACGGGTTCTTAGACTGGCATCCCGATCACGGGTAGAGAGCCCGAGCCATTTGGCCTGGTCGGAACCTGCATTTTCAACCGCATTTTCGTCGGGAATAATGGCAAGCCCTTCACGCGAAAATCCAACTTCGCTCACGTCTGATGCCCAAGCGATCGTATATCCGCTCATAATAGCACTCTCCATCACTTCCATCATCTCTTCCATAGGGATATTATAGGAATTAGCCCAGCGCCAGTTATCGGGTACTTCAATGGCAAAGGGTTTATAAAAAGGGTGATGCGTAAAGGATGTCAGTGAAACATAATCTTCCTGATTGAGTCCGAGAAATTCTTTGAAAGTATGCGGGGTGTACTGTTTCCCCTGATAAGTAAAGGAGTTGGGTAAAGGAGCGAGATAACTGTCCAGAATGGCGGAAAATCCCTCTTTCCAAACAGGAGAGAGTTTTTTCCCCGCAATAACACCCTCCATATATCCTTTCAGGACTTTATCGAGCTCTCCATGATCGTGGGTCTCACTACCATAATTGAGTCCCGGGTAAGCATCATCGGGCATGATCCCATATTCATTGATGGTCTCCACCACATCGGCAAACGATCCTCCCGCTGCAAAATTCAAATTCCCTTGCAGACGTGCATATTTCTCTGCCTTATCTTCATAATTTCTCCGCACAATATACATTTCGGAGAGGTCGAACTCTCCTTTTCCCATACGGATCAGCTCTGATTCTAACAACCCAACGCCCGAGAAACTCCAACAAGTGCCTGAACTGGCTTGATTTTTTACCGGTGTAATGGGATTTTGTTTAATTACAGAGAAATCATATGCACCTTGTGCAGAAACGGTTATTACCGACAGAAGATAGATAAAGATTACAATCAATTTGTTCATAATAATAATTCAGTTGTTATTTCAGTTGTTATTTCAATTGTTATTCAAATATACATTGTAAATTTAGATGTTTGTTTTATGCGACATATTCAAAATAGGTGTAGCATCTGTTGTCACTGATGGCAAACCTTCAAATACTTTTATCCTGCAAAGCGGGTGATAGCTTACAAAGCGAAATGAGTATGGAACACCGCTGAATGAATAACGGACGAAGTGCAAGGAATTGTAAAGCACAAAAATACCATAAATTGGGGAATTTATGCTGTTTTCCGCGCTGCTATTTCCATAAAAAGTTGAAAAAAAGAGATATCTTTACAATCTTATCTGAATAATTTAGCTATGGACGATTTAAGACCTACAAAAAAAAAGATGCGTAAAGGAGTATTGTGGCTCCTTGGAATATTGATATTTGCTTTCGGAATTTTTATCTATGTACGTTTCTATTACGTATTTGGGACTGGAGTAAAATCGGGAGAATTGAACTATCTGGTCTATAAAGGGGTTCTCTTCAAGACCTACGAGGGCAAGCTGATCCAGTCGGGGTTTCGTGCCGACAACCCGGGAGGATTACAATCGAATCAGTTCGATTTCTCTGTAGTAGACAAAAAAATTGCCGAACAGCTGATGATTTCCAGCGGCAAAAATGTGCAGTTACATTACAAGGAGTATTTCAGCACATTGCCTTGGAGAGGATATACCAAGTTTGTTGTGGACAGCATCATCATGATTGAGGAGAAGCCCAACTGGAGGGATCTGGAAGAGGAGTTGACTCCCTATATCCTTGAAACGATATGAGGGCAATTGGATGGCAAAAAAGAAGTTCTATGTGGTTTGGGAAGGGGTAAAACCGGGAATTTACCATTCTTGGGGTGAATGCAAAGCACAGGTCTCCGGTTTTGAAAACGCACTTTACAAATCTTTCTCTACGCTGGAGGAGGCAGAAAAGGCCTACTCAGCCAACCCGTGGAAATCGTTGAACACTCTCCAGAAAAAGAAGGTGAAATCCACTTCACCATCAGAATCCCCTGCCGCACCCGACAGTACAGCAAAAATCTTACCTGAAAGTATCGCAGTAGATGCCGCCTGTAGTGGGAATCCCGGTTTGATGGAATACCGAGGTGTATTTGTGGGTGATGGCAAAGAGATTTTTCATGTAGGTCCGATGGCTGAAGGGACCAACAATATAGGCGAATTTCTTGCCATTGTGCATGCACTAGCGTTGCTTAAAAAGAAAAACAGCTCCATTCCTATCTATTCCGACAGTGTGAATGCCATGAAATGGATATCCCATAAAAAGTGTAGAACCAAATTAGCACAAACACCCGCCAACAAACCGCTCTTCGAGCTGATCGAACGCGCAGAGGCCTGGCTGCATACCCACAGCTATTCCAATCCGATCCTGAAATGGGAAACAAAACTGTGGGGAGAAAATCCTGCCGATTTCGGCAGGAAATAATTTAACTGCCGCTCCTTTCAACCCTTGCACCCACACTCGCCACCATCTCTTCATCAATCGAAGAGTCATTTTTCCAAGAATCCAATTTTGCTCGATAATACTCTTTCACATCCTTCCAGCGATAAAAAGGAGCGATATCGCTCTGCACGGGGATGGTCTGTTCCTCCTCATTGAGTAAGATTTTGACTAAAATATCCGGTTTTTTCTTGTGACGATAAAAAACCAGTTGAATATTGCCGCCCATTGGGAAGAATTTATAAGCCCGCCATACTCGGTGTAGATTCTCTAAATCGGTAGTTTGATAACCACAATCACCCAACTCCATCAAACAAGCCAAGGGGAGAAGACAAGACTCATGTCCAAATCGTAAAGTTGCGCTGCTCTCTTTTTTTGTCAGGCAGCTATCCGCCGTATTCAGGATATTTTCCAACAAATTGGCTTCCACAAAGGGAAGTTTTCCATTTGAAAGGGGCGTAGCCGCAAAACGCACATACCAACGAATATTATCCGCCTTCCAAAGATCGTAACACTCCTCTTTGGTAAAATAACTGAACAATTCCAGGTCGGTGTCGTGACTCTGCATATTACGCGCTATGTCAAATAGGGCAAGCATCATGCTTTCCGAGTCAATATGCTCCGCAACCTAGTTTATATCCTTGAAGATTGTCTCCATCAGACGTTCAGGATGCACCAACTCCCGCTGAAGTTCCTTTGTTGCTTTATCATTTTTTATCCTCTCCTCCGAGAAGAAATCATCCGCATAATTCATATAATACATGTCATGCGCACTCGCGTCATAATTGAATGTAAGTCGCGGATTCAACTCTTTCAATTGCAGACATTGGGAAGTCATCGAAAGGATACAACGGATTACTACGGTAGAACGGGCGTTGATATCTGTTTTTTTTCGAAATATTTGCGGGTAATCATGATACATCCTTTCAGCAATACCCTGATGTTAGCGTACACCCAGCGGAGTGAGCTCCCCATACCGTTTTTTTGCCATATTGGCCATACTATCCGTTATCATGAGAATCTGTTTGCCCCTATCGGTCAGGGCACCCGCTCTATCCGCTGCCTTCAGTATGCGAACCGGTTCGTTATAATCTTTCTCGCCATTGATCAGGAAACGGGATCCATGACGGGCATAGTGACTTAAATAAAAGGGAGCATACCCCTTTGGCGGTGTCGTATGTTTTTTGGAAGGCGTCGGATAAGCATAATAATTGGCACCTGCGAGGTGTATATTTTCAAAAATCTCCTCTTGTGCGGTTTGTGCGTGGATACTCAATGTGATGCAAAAAAGCATCGATAGTCCTTAAAAATATTTGATTCTTTCATACGTAAATATATTAATCTATAAATTTCTAATATTCAACTAGTTGAATTTCTGTTTAAAATTTCAATATTCAATTCAGACAAAATGAAAGATAGCACTCGTCATCATGACAAATGCACCGGTTAGACGAGAGAACA
>JAAYFR010000253.1 GCA_012728155.1 Bacteroidales bacterium
CCATGATCCTGCAGCAGGAGCAGACCCTCTTCGGCATTGCCGAAATTGGGCCAATCCTTGTACTTGCTGAAATTCACCAACGCGCCCCACATCTGGTTGTTGCGCCGGTATTCGATGATCTTCACACCATTCAGCCAGTGCTCCACATGGTTCCCCTTGACAACCACCATGGCGGTATTGAAAAAGCCGCTGCGGAAAGGCTTATCCTTGGGAGCCGCAATCAGGTCGTAGAGCGAACCCAACGTCCGATTCCCCCCAACGCCCAGCTTTGCATCGGGATGCTTCCGGTCATCCAGAATCTGGAACTCACAACCGATCGCCGACCCTTGCCCCTTATTCAAGTTGGTATCCACAAAATATTTGATGCCGCTATTGGCCCCTTCGGTGATCTTGAAATCCACCTTCAAGATAAAATTCTTGTAGGGACGGGTGGTAACAATATCACCCCCATTGGTAGATTCGCCACCATCGCTTTTATGCACTTTCAAGATGCCGTTCTCGATGGACCACCCTTTGTCGGGAAATTTATCCAATTTTGCGCCGCGCCAGCCGTCGGTGCTCTTGCCATCCCACAACAGCTTCCACCCCTCTGCCGCCTCCCGCTCGGAGATGCTGTTGGCAATGGAATTGATCTGTACTATCTCACCCTTCTCCGGCGTCTTGAAACGCTCCGGATCTTCTGTAATGATCCTGATATTTCTCCAGGAGACGCTCTTCCCTTCCAGCTCGGCATTGCCGATACCATGCACCTGCAACGCGATGAAACCCGACAGGGTGGTATCATCCAGCAGATCGGCACAGGCAATACCATTCACCCATGTGCGGATAGAGCTGCCGATCGCTTCGATACGTGCCCGGTTCCACTCCCCATTTTTGAAGGCTTCCTGCCCTCCGGGGTTGTAGTCCATCGGGTAGAGCCATCCGCGGCGCGCCTCATCATAAATACCGCCGGTCCAGCCCCGTGGAGAGGGATCGATCTCGAACTGATAGCCGTGTACTCGGCCGTTATGAAAATCTTTCAGGCTATTGCTGCGAAACTGAACACCGGAATTTAAGCCGTCGTCAACCTTGAAATCAAATTCCAGGATAAAGTTGTCATACATCTTCTTCGTCGCCAGGAAAGTATTCGGCGTATTCATCTTTGATATACCGATGATGGTGTTGTCCTGCACCTTGTATTCGGCAGTACCGTTCAATTTCTCCCACCCCTTCAGGTTACGCCCGTTGAAGAGACTCTCCCACTTGGGCTCCTGCGCCCAGGCAGAAATGGCGACAAGCGCTGTCAGCACTGTTATAATTGTTTTTTTTGTCATTGTTTTTTAAATCTACCGATGAAATTGACTATTGTCACAATTGGAACATCAATCTAATAGCCATATTGCCCTACTATATTTTATAAAAATCCTCCCATCCTTTACGTGGCGGTTCACCCGTAAGATAAGCATCGGCAAATGCGTCGTTGGGGACACGCTTGGTGTTGCGGTCGAAGACGATCTTGCGGTTCAACTTCTGGGCGGCCACACCCAGACAGAACACCTGACTCAACGGAGCCGATATCTCAAACGGAGAACGCGTCTTCTCCTTACCCTGACAAGCCAGCAGGAAGTTGGCAAAATGGTTGGAAGGGCTCTGCGGCACTTCGGGAAGATCTTTCGCCATCGCTTTTGCTTTCTCTTCGGGAATAATGGTGAGCGTGCTGCCGTGCGAACCCCCTTTGAAGGTGAGTTCCTTGCTATAGATCTCTTTCCCCGGGTTCAACTTGGCCGGCTGTATCTTCCCACCACCCACCGAAGGGATATTGGGATCGAGCTCCGACACGCCATACCCCTCGGGAACGGACGGGATATTATCCAACCCGTCGTACCAGGTAATCACCAGCGGTGGCATCTTCCCCCGCTTCGGGAATTTGAACTCAATGGTGCTCGACATCGGGAAGAAATAGTCGTTATGATCTTTCAACCGCAATGGCGTGACCTCTTCCGGCAAGCCCAGATCGAGAAATTCATGTACCGTATCGACAATATGTGCTCCCCAGTCACCCAGGGCTCCCATCCCGAAATCGTACCAGCAACGCCACTGCCCGTAATGGAAATCCTTGTTGTAATCGTGATAGCGTTGTGCCATCGTCCAAATATCCCAGTCTAATGTCTCAGGGATAGGCTCAGCCGCGGGAAACTTCTTGATATTGGGATCCCATCCGTGCCAGCGACGAGGG
>JAAYFR010000026.1 GCA_012728155.1 Bacteroidales bacterium
AAAACTGATTGGGGAGATACATTATGGTGACGAGGATATAAAGGTGGAAGGGCGGAAAGGTGAAAGATAAAATATTCCGATTAGTACTCTTTGTAGCGGCGTTAGTGATCCTGTTACTTGCGGCAGGAATTGTTTATGCGTTGGTGAACCGTTCTGTGGAAGCTTTCGGTGAATATGGCACCTGGGGATTTATATCTAATGCTGAATGGGATCCCCGTTCTGCAACGGAAGAATATGGAGCGCTCTCCTTTGTCATGGGAACGCTCTATACGGCGTTTTTTTCCCTGTTGCTATGCATTCCTTTTGCATTGGCAGTAGCACTGTTCAACGGTGAATATTTCAAAGGAAGTGGATTCTCTTCTTTCGTGAGTTCCATCGTCGACCTGTTGGCCGGTATTCCCTCCATCGTGTATGGCTTGTGGGGTTTTTATACCGTTCGCCCTATTGTCATTGAGATGGGGGTGAATGCACAGGGATTCGGAATTTTCCTTTCATCGGTTGTGCTGTCCATTATGATTATTCCTTATGCATCGTCACTGAGTGCCGAATTTCTATCGATGGTGCCCAATAAACTGAAAGAGGGTGCGTATAGCCTTGGAGCCACACGGCTAGAGGTGGTGCGGCATATCAGCTTGCCTACAGCCGCATCGGGTATTGTAGCTTCTTTTATATTGGCATTGGGTCGTGCTCTTGGTGAGACTATGGCGGTGACCATGCTGATTGGAAATACCAACAGGATCCCACAAGGATTACGGGATACGGGAAATACCATGGCAAGCGTGATTGCCAACCAGTTTGGAGAGTCCGATGGACTTAAACTTAGCGCATTGATAGCCATTGGACTGCTGTTGTTTATTATTACAGCGCTGATCAATCTGGCAGCTAAAATGGTAATGAAAAAATTAGCCAGGATATGAACTACCCTAAAATAACATATACCGGTTGGCGAAAAGGAAAGGATAAAACGGCCTTTGTACTGGTCTGCCTCTTTTCATTGATAACTATGTTCCCGCTCTTCTTTATCTTGTGGGACGTGGTCTCGAAAGGATATAAGAACTTCAATCTGCGTCTCTTCACCGAAGTGACCCCTTCGTCGATGGATGCCATGCTGGCACGGATGAACGGAGAACCCATTCCCGGAGGTATCCTTAACGGGATCACGGGGACGGTGCTGATCGTAGGGATGGCTATTATCTTTTCAGTATTCCTGGGCTTATTTATCGGGATCTATCTTGCCGATAACAGGGGAAAACGATTCGCCGGAGTAGTGAGTTATCTGACCGACCTGCTGCAGGGGATGCCCTCCATCGTGATCGGTATTATCACCTATGCCTGGATAGTGAAGCCTTTGAGCGGTTATTCGGCACTGGCAGGTAGCGTGGCGCTCACCATTATGATGCTCCCCATGATCGTACGCTCTACCGAAGAGACGTTGAAAATGTTGCCCGTAGCCTATAAGGAGGCGGGGTTGGCATTAGGGTCATCATATACCAATGTCGTGTTTAGAATATTGATTCCATCAGGATTTGGAGGAATCTTTACCGGGATACTTCTTGCCGTATCGCGGGTGATGGGAGAAACCGCACCCCTGATGATTACCGCACTCGGAGCGTCTGTAGTGAATTGGAAAGTGATGGAACCGACGAGTGCCATTCCGCTACTGATTTGGGATTTCTATAATGATCCGAACCTGGTAGAACTGATCTGGTCGTCGTCGCTCCTTTTATTGATCGTTATATTCCTGTTAAACTGGATAGCCAAAATTGTAGCACGAAAATGGAAAGTGTAAAAATAACAAACGGAAAAAGCCCCATTCTTCAATTGAAAGCGGTGTCGGGCTCCTATTCCCCCGGTAGTTATGCGGTGAATAGGGTGACGACTGATATTTACGCTAATACCATCACTGCCATTATGGGGCCGTCGGGCTGCGGAAAGAGTACGCTTCTGCGTGCCATCAACCGCATGCATGATCTCTACCCCCATATCAAAACCACTGGCGAGATCATACTGAAAGGAAAAAATGTGCTAGCAATGGATCCGATGGAAGTACGCCGTATGGCAGGTATGGTGTTTCAACAACCCAATCCTTTTCCAACCATGAGTATCTACGATAACGTGTTGGCAGGATATAAACTGAATGACATCCGGTTGAAAAAACGGGAAAAAGATGATATTGTGGAGCAAAGCCTGCAGAGTGTGGGGCTATGGGATGAGGTGAAGGAGGTGATGACAAAAAGGGGATCGTTCCTCTCGGGTGGCCAACAACAACGGCTTTGCATAGCCCGTGCGCTTGCCTTGAACCCGGAAATTTTATTAATGGATGAACCTACTTCAGCACTCGATCCTATCTCTACCAATAAGATTGAGGAGTTGCTGTTGCAACTGAAAGAGGAATTCACGATCATCATCGTTACCCATAACATGTCGCAGGCAGCACGTATATCGGATAATTCCATGTTTATGTACCTGGGAGAACTGGTAGAACATGAAAATACCACGCAGATGTTTACCAAGCCGCAGAATAAACGTACCGAAGAGTATCTGACAGGCGTGTTTGGATGATAGAAGTTTGATTAGAGAATCGGGGTTTACTCCTGATATGGAAAATATTGAACTGAGTAGAGGATTAAGATGTAAGGTAAATAAAAATCATTACTTTTGCTTGTTACAACAGCGACGCTAATTATCCTGTTTCGACGAGCCGATCAAATAAGGAAAAACAATGAACAACAGTAACGAAAAGGGCAGTACCTCATACGTCAGGGGAATCAAAGACAACTATATAGATCAGTTGCATGGCGATTTCCAACTGATCTCGGAAATGGTACTGACTCAGATAAAACTGGCTTCAGATCTGGTTCTTGATAATCATAACAAAGAGACCATACCCCAGTTGAAACGGAACGAGAAGATCATCAATTCACTGGATGTCACCATCAAAGAAAAGGTGATTAACGCGATTATGCTTTTTACGCCCAGAGCTTCTGACTTACGTAGACTGATGGCTTATCACGACATGACCATTTCGATGGAACGAGTGGGTGACTTGATTGAAAATATTGCTTTTGCATTGGAAGAAATAGATTTTTCATTGGTTGGATTTGAAAAATATAAGAAACCGATCGACAAGATGTTTGTGCAGACCGACAAGATGCTGAAGAACGCACTTTTTGCTTTCACCGGTGTGAATAACGAAATGGCTTACGATACCATACTGATGGATGACAAAGTAGATAAACTGGAAAGGAAAATAGAGCGTAAACTGGCGGAAGATTTTCAGAACGAAGTGCAGAGCGCGAAGTCGCTGGTAAATATCATGAATCTCAATAGTATCTCTTATTATCTGGAACGGATCGGTGATAAGGCAGTGGATATTGCTGAGTCGGCTGTATATGTGATTGAGGGGAGAGATATCCGCCATACAAAGGAATCCAAAAAAATGAATGTGGAAGTAAAATCAAGAGAAGAATAAAATGGAAGGAAGGATTTTAGTGGTCGATGATGAAAGGGATATTTGCGATATCTTACAATTCAATCTGGAGAACGAGGGATATACCGTAGATG
>JAAYFR010000254.1 GCA_012728155.1 Bacteroidales bacterium
ATCCACTGCTTCGCTCCGGGTGAATTGCTTCTGGTGGAGCAACCTCTTTAGTCCTTCGAGTAACCAGTTGAATACGCCTGACAGCTCATTCCTGATTATTTTTTGTGCTATCTGTTTATCCTGCATTTCTTCAGGAATGGTAATATCGAAAGGGATGATAAGGAACCTGCGGAAAAAAGCGGTCGTTTGCTCGACTTCTTTGGGGAGTTCGTTACAGTTGAAAATCAGTTTGGCGTAATTTATGAGAGTAAAAGGTTCTCCGTATGGCAACCGTGCTTCTACCGGTTCACCGGAGACCAGTTGTTTGAATATGGATGCTTCGAGTTTGCCGTTTATCTCGCTGGCATAGTTGACTAATTTATTGGCCAACATTGCCCGGTAATATCCATTCTCGTTGGTGAGGTTTTGGAGTGAGTAGCTACTTACGTTTTCGGTACCTCCCAAAAGGGCATTCACGATCTCGAAGAAGACGGATTTTCCATTGGCTCCTTTGCCATAAAGGAGCAATGCCTTTTCGAGTTTTAAAACCGAAGGTTTTATAAAGAGATAACCCAGATACTCGGCGAGTATCTGTTGCTTTTCAATTTCCGGTAAAATGGTGTTGAGGTAATTATCAAAGATGGGGCATTTGGCTTTTACATTATAACAGAACGGAAGCTGGTAGGTGAGGAAATCGTTCCTGTCGGGTTTGCGTAGATTCAGCCGTCCTTCATCGATTTCAAAGGTTCCATTTTTCAGGTTGACCAGTACTTTATCGGATTGGGGTGGATTGGGTAAATTGGCCACGGCGAAAAATTGTTTCAGGAGTTGTTCCCGGAATGTATATAGCCTGGCATCAAATCTATCAACTCCCATCTTCTCTGCAGCGATTCCCAAGAAAATCTGGTACTCGATATTATTTTACAGGCTCCAGTATTGACCATTATACAGGTAGATGAAATCGTGGTTCCGGCAGATTCCCCAGTTGTTCAGGTTGGCTGTTTCCAGAATTTTTTCGATGCATGTAACCAGGTAGTGTTTCTTTGATAGTTTCTGGTCTTCATTGGTAAACCCGGCTTCCTCCCGAAAATCGACTTCATCGATCTGTTCAAATAACGAATTCAGTATTTTGGAATGATCTATTGCCGGTTCCTCATCGATTGCGTTGAACTGGTTCCTGAATTTCTGCAAATCCATTTCAAGGATATCAATAAAATCGGCGTTTTCTAATGAAAACCCTTTATTGATGTAGGTTTCCAATGGTTGTACATTGATGTTGCCGTTTGTTTGTCCTAACATGGGGGTTCTCCTTTCTTTCCATTGTAGTTTTCTTCCAGTAAGGATAGGATATCGGATTTCCTGTAATAGAGCTTTCCCCGGATTCGTGAATAGGGCAGGATTCCGTTCGTCCTCCAGGTTTGGAGCGTGCGTAACGAAATATGCAATTTTTGCATCACATCCTGCGCGTCGATCCAGTCGCTCCACTCGTGATGGCTGTCGGTATGTTTTATCCCAGCCATCTTTAGTAGTTTTTTCTTCGCATGGTGGAGATCCGAAATACTTCGGGTTGTTCTTCCTGTTGTGATTCATCGGAGAGTAACCATCGGTCGATTTCACTTTTCAGGAACTGCAGCTTTTTTCCTTTTTTGTGGAAGGGGATGGTTTTCTTGCATACCCATCCGTAGACTGTCTGCTTGGCGGGTTTGTCGGGGAGATACTCGCAGAGGGCATCGATATCCATCCATTGTACTTCATCGGTTCTCGGGGAGACTGCAGATTCGATCAGGTTTTCCAATCTGTCGAATTTTTCAATCAGGTAGGTCATTGCTTCCGGTACGTCGTTGAACGTGATTGTTGTACTAATTTCCGCATAGCGTAAAAGCTAAAGCCCTTTATCCACCATGTGGATTATTTGTTAATCATTCGTTTTTATAATTCCTGTATTGTATTTTAGGTGGAGAACCGAGGCGGACCGGTTCTGAGGTGTCCGCCATCAATTCTCACACATAAAATACTATGTCCAAGAAAATCTCAGACAAGGCGGTTGCAAAAGTTCCATCCTTTGCGGCCCGCGTATCGCTCTTCACGAGCAAGCTGCAAATCAGCCGATATGCAGCGGGTACCATCACTGACTACTGTCACGCGTTGTCGAAGGCGGTTTGCCATGTGGGCAAACTCCCGGAGGAATTCACCCAAAAAGATTTGGATGATTATCTCCAATCCCTGTTATGCCGCAAGCCGTTACCGGCGGAGGCGCAGTTCAAGCATTTCATCTATGGGTTGAAGTGCTATCTCCACTCTTTGGGGTATGAAGTGCCGACCGGTCTTGCCCTTCCCAAAATCCGGCGGGAGAAGAAACTCCCGAGGGTGATATCGATGGAAGATGTGAGGGCTTTGCTTCGTTCCTGCGAGTTGTATTCCAAGGCACTTTTTTCCACAATCTACGATTGCGGTCTGCGCGCCTTCGAGGCATGCAACCTGAAGTGGACGGACATCGACTTCCACCGGCGGATGGTCCATATCAAACGCGGCAAGGGCGGCAAGGACAGGGTTGTCCCCATCTCGGGCAAGACGCTTATTGTCCTGAAGACCTACCGG
>JAAYFR010000463.1 GCA_012728155.1 Bacteroidales bacterium
GCATCAGCGAAAACACCACATGGGGTCAACGCAAACGATTCGCCGATGGCAAGATGAGCCTTGCATACTCAAATTTCCTTGGCTATAAGAAAGGCTCGGAAGCCGGTGAGATGGAAATCGTCGAAGAAGAGGCAGTAATCGTTCGGCGAATATATGATGAGTATCTTTCCGGGAAAACGCCCTACGATATAGCGACCCGACTGACCGAGGATAAGATACCAACTCCTGGCAAAAAGACGCTATGGCGGGTTTCTACTATTGTGAGCATCCTCCAAAACGAAAAATATAGGGGCGACGCAATTTTACAAAAAAAATTCACAACAGATTTTTTGTCGAAAACGAGCAAGAAAAACGAAGGCGAATTACCTATGTACTATATACCTCAGAATCACCCAGCAATCATTCGACCGGAGGTGTTTGAGATGGTTCAGGAGGAGTTCCGCAGGCGTAAAGCGGCCGGTGGTCATGCTCAGTGCGTCTCCATTTTCTCAGGGCGAATCATCTGCGCAGATTGTGGCGGGTATTACGGCAGAAAGATATGGCACGCCGGCAGCAAATACTCTTCATGGCACTGGCATTGCAACAACAAGTTCACGAAACGTAAATACTGCGATACGCCGACGCTAAAGGAAGAGAGCATCGAGGAAACCTTTGTTGCAGCCATAAACAGCATCATCACCCGCAAGAGTGAAATCAAAGCTAATTACGCGCTCTGCCTTGACACAATTACAGACGACAGCGCACTTCAAGCTCAACTTGAGGATGTGAACCGCGAATGCGTTGAAATTTCCACGCTAATTAACAATCTGCTTACAGTAGGCAGTAAGCAAAAAGACGGCATAAAAGAAATCAACAAGCGGTACGAAGATCACCTTGCTCGCCACGAAACTCTACAGCAGAAAAGGAAGGAACTGTCCTCTCAAATAGGGCTCCTTGGCGCAAAGCGTATTCAGATTACTGCTTTTCTGAGGGAGCTGGATAAGTTAGACGGTCTTATGAAGGAATTTGACCCGCTGGTGTTTCAAGCTACGGTCAATTATATAAAGGTTAATTCAGACTGCACGGTCAACTTTGTATTCAGAGACGGTACCGAGCTTTCGTGGACGATACAGAACGGAGTGAGAAAATATGCAAAACGAAAAAAGGGAGATTGTGACGTTTCTGCCCAAACCGCAAATCAAGAAGAGTAACCGCATCGCCGCATACTGCCGCGTTTCAAGTCAGCAGGACGAGCAGCTGCACAGTCTTGCGGCACAGGTTACTTATTACGAGAATCTGCTCTCTCGGTCTGATGACTGCGAATTTGCGGGAATATATGCTGATACAGGTATTTCTGGCACACGCACAAAGAACCGGGCACAGTTCCTGCAGTTGATCGAGGATTGTCGCGCCGGGAAAGTGGACGGAATTATTACAAAAAGTGTATCACGTTTTGGGCGCAACACGGTCGACACACTCGTGTTTACCAGAGAACTGCGCAGCTTCGGAATCGATGTGTTTTTTGAGAAGGAGAACCTGCATTCCTGTTCGCCGGAGGGAGAGCTGCTTCTAACGCTGATGGCGGCGCTTGCGGAGTCGGAGGCGGTCAGTATGTCCGATAACATCAAGTGGGGAAAAAGACGCAGATATGAAAAGGGCCTGATTGAGAGCCTCGCCATCGCCAATGTATATGGCTTTTGCAAAAAGGACGGCAAAATAGCAATTGATGAGCAAGAAGCCCTCATTTTGAAGCGAATCTACACGGAATTTATCAATGGCTATAATTATGCCGATATTGCTGCTGGACTTATTGCGGATGATGTTCCGACAAGACGCGACGGTGCTTCGTGGGCAAGCACTACTGTCAAAAACTTTCTCGCCAACGAAAAATACTGTGGAGATTGTAAATTTCAAAAGACCTTTATTCAGGACCCCGTGTCACATAAGTCTGTAATAAACAGAGGCGAACTACCACAATTTCTGGTGGAGGAATGCTTGCCGGTGATTATAGATAAAGAAATGTGGTCGGTCGCTCAAAGTATCCGAATGCGTCACAGAAGCGGAAGACCGTCTCCCTGCGAAGATTATCCTTTCAGAGGTATGATATTTTGCGGCACCTGTGGCAAACCAGTCAACATACAATACACCACCCGTGAAGGGCGTCAATTAACATCGGCATATCGCTGCATCAGCCGTAAAGACAGCAGCGGTGTGGAAATACCCGGATTGACGTATACGCCTCCGCACAAATCCAACTAC
>JAAYFR010000255.1 GCA_012728155.1 Bacteroidales bacterium
ATCCTGGTCCGCTCGGAGGCTTCGATGCTTTTGAAATTTACCAGCGATTCCCAGGTAGCCTTCATGCCGAGCGGGTCGGCGTAGTTCTCGATGAACCCGTTGACGAAATCCACCTGTGAGTCGGTATCGGTCACCCATTGTACCGATTAGTCGGCGACTGTTTTCAGGTCACCTGTACGGTAGTAAGCGACCAGCGTATTGATGATCTCTTTCTGATGATCGTTTTCGGCGACGGCGGCCGCTTTTTCCAGCCATCCGATAATGCGTTCAATGGCTTTATCGTACATGCCCCCCAGTTTCCATACCTGTTCGCTGACAACGCCATCTTGCTTCACTACCTTACTATTCAGTCCATAGGAGAGCGGTGTGTTGTCGTCAGGATCCTTCATTGCGTTGTAAAAATCTTCCACCTCCTTTTGGGTCACTCCTTCGTAGAAGTTCACAGCCGAAGTGGCCACGATATCGGTACCCGGCGACTGGTTCATCCGCTTAGGCATCACATCCGGATTGAACATCACTGGAACGATCTCGTTGAGGGTCTCATCGGCCGCCATCCCGTCGCGAAATGGCATACGGCCCGGATCGACACTTTTCACGATGGAGATAAAGTAATCTTGCGGAAATTCAGGGATGATTTTGTCTTCGGAATAGTGGTGATGGATTCCGTTGGCCATCCATATCCGTTTCAGATAGATCACGAAATGATTCCAGTTTTCGGACGACTTGTCGCCCATATAGTTCTCGTAAACCCCTTCGCAAACACGGCGGATCGTCATGTTGTAGCGGTTGTGTAGATCCCAGAGAATATCGCGACCCTCAAGTGCGGCCTGCGATAAATAATAGATCAACTCCTTCTGTTGCAGCGATAAGTTGTTAAATCCCGGCACAGGATAACGGAGTATCTCAATATCTGCGAACCGATCGACTTTGTATTCGAATGTGGCGTAGTCGATACCGTCGTCACTGCTCTCCTGCTTGTCTGTCTTGTTGTTATTGCTACAGGCTATCAGCAGGGATAATAAAGTGGACATAAATAGTACTTTTTTCATACGATTATTTTATTTTTTCCTTGTCGGTGTATGGAACTCGCTTTTAATCATGCTCTTGTGTGAGAACAATTATCATGCTCGTTTCATTATATCATTGAATCTAACTGCCAATTTACTCATCACCAATCACCTCACTCCCTTCATTGGCATTTTGGTGTAATCAGTTTCATTGGTAAATTAATTTGTTTTAAACTTGTACGAAACAGAAGCTAACTCCTGATTTGCCTTGTTGATCTTATTTTTCAGGCTCTCTTTATAATTGACCAGCTTTTCCTGCATCGACGCATCTCCAGTGGAAATGATTTGTAATGCGAGGATAGCTGCATTCAATGCTCCGTTTATTCCTACAGTCGCTACCGGAATACCGGGAGGCATCTGTACGATAGCAAGCAGAGCATCCATCCCCTCCAAAGATGAGTTGATGGGTACGCCGATTACGGGAAGGGTGGTCATGGAGGCGATGACGCCGGGCAGATGTGCTGCCATACCGGCTGCCGCAATAATTACTTTGATCCCCCTCTCTTTGGCTCCTTTTGCGAATTGTTCCACCTCTTCGGGAGTTCGATGTGCAGAAAGGGCGTTCATCTCGAATGGTATCTCCATTTCATTGAGAAACTGGGCTGCTTTCTCCATTACGGGCAGGTCGGATGTGCTGCCCATGATAATAGTTACTAATGGGATCATAGAAAATGATTTTCTGATTGGTTGATTTGACAATTGGTAACGTGCCAATGTGATCAATCAATCGGCACATCATTCAATCATCGAATTATCACATCAATTTTACTTTCCGATAAACTCCTTGTATTCGGCAGCTGACATCAGGTCGGAGAGTTCATCTGCATTCTGAACTGCAATCCTGATGATCCATCCATTGCCGAATGGGTCGCTGTTCACCAGTTCCGGAGCCTCTTCCAGTTTGGCGTTCACTTCCAACACCTCACCTGCGACAGGCATCATCAGGTCGGAGACCGTCTTCACCGCTTCAATGCTGCCAAAAACTTCTCCCACGCCGAGCGTTTCACCCTCTGTAGTTACATCAATAAAGACAATTTCGCCCAATTCATCCTGTGCGAAATCAGTAATGCCAACGTATGCTTCGTTGTCTTCTACTCTTATCCATTCATGATCGGAAGAGTATTTTACATTTTCAGGAAAATTCATAATCATTCTAATTTGAAAAATAATTTATTCGGTAAATATACGATTTAATTCTCATGGTTTTGCCCCTATCCATACGAAAATAAAAGACAACACAAATCCCAGCAAAAAACCGGCAATCACTTGGCCCAAGGTGTGACGTTTGAGGATAAGCCTCGACGTACCCACCAGTCCCGCAATGATAAACAATCCCATAAACATGAAGTAAGGATTGGAATGTTCCACAAAATAACTGACTGACATGGCAGTCCCGATAACTCCTCCGATACCGAACATATGTGCGCTGATCTTCCATCTCAAGGTGATGAGGATAGCCAAAACCATGATTGCAACTGAGGAGGCCATAATCATCAAAAACCATGTAGGCATACGCATCTTGTAATAGAAAAAGATCATTACAGAATAGGAAATCAAGGTAATCAGGTAGGGGTAGATACGTTCATGCCGTTTTTTTAGCGACAGGTCGGAAACAACGCCCATCTTATAGAGCATTAATATAAGAATAGCCGGAATTGCAAATGAAAATAGTGCAACCGGCGTAAGTATCAACCAGAACTGCTGTAGATAAGTAACCCCGAAGTAAGTATATACAAAGAGAAGCATTACTCCGTAGATGGGCATCATTAGGGGTTGAAAAATAGTGGAGATTAAGTGTGCGATAGACTTCATCCTATAACCAGTTTTGAATTGACAAAGTTATATTTTTTTTCTCAATCGTGCTACAGGAATATTCAATTGTTCACGATATTTGGCGACTGTACGGCGTGCAATCAGATATCCCCTTTCGTTGAGTATCCTTGTAAGTTGCTCATCAGTAAGTGGTTTGATGGGATTTTCATTGTCGATACTTTCTTTGAGAATCAATTTGACCTCTCTCGAAGAGATATCTTCTCCGCTATGGGTCTGGATCGCTTCCGAGAAGAAGAATTTGAGCGGATAAACACCGGTATTGGTTTGTACATATTTGCTGTTGCTTACCCGGGAGATGGTGGAGATGTCGAATCCGGTTCTTTCAGCCACATCTTTCAGGATCATCGGCTTAAGCTGGGTCTCATCCTCTGTCAGGAAAAAGTCGTACTGTAAACTCACAATCGCTTCCATGGTGCGTTGAAGTGTGTTTTGGCGCTGTTTCACCGCATCAATGAACCATTTGGCTGAATCAACTTTCTGTTTCATAAAGAGGATGGCCCGTTTGTCGTCGTTGGAGACGCTCTCCTTATTTTCGTTGTATCCCTTGAGCATTTCCGAGAAAGAGCGGTTTATCTGTAGCAAGGGGACATTGCTGGTATTGAGTTGCACGGAAACCTCCCCATTGTAAGAGTCTACCAGAAAATCGGGAGTGATATTGTTCATGGCAACCTGCATGGTGCCACCCAACGCATTACCCGGTTTTGGGTTTAAAGAGACAATCTC
The DNA here is from genome assembly GCA_012728155.1 of Bacteroidales bacterium. GTDB lineage: Bacteria > Bacteroidota > Bacteroidia > Bacteroidales > Dysgonomonadaceae > Proteiniphilum. The sequence continues at coordinate 3,624 of JAAYFR010000255.1, forward strand.
ATCGATGGCATCGCGTAGCTCATCTTCACCAATATTCATCTGCCGGAGGATCTTATCGTAGTGCTTTCGAGAAAATTCTTCGAAGTAGTGGAAGAGTATATTTTTGGCAAGTTCCACTGCCGATGAGGACTCATACCGTTCCAATTGAAGCAATAGACACTCCCGTAGGTTGCGGGCTCCCACACCCGCCGGCTCCAGCTCCTGGATTTCATATAGCATATCCTCCATTTGTAAGGGGGAGACCTCCATTTGTTGCTGGAATAACAAATCGTCGGAGATCGATTGTAAGTCACGTTGCAGATAGCCGTTCTCATCGAGATTGCCGATAATATATTCAGCAATCAGTTGCCGTTGTGCATTCAGATTGAGTAAGCCGATCTGTTCCTGTAATGAGTCACTCAACGACTTGTCGTCGTAATAACTGATCTCTACGAAATTGGTTTCGTTTTTTTGGTTGCTTCAGTTCAATCGATAGTCAGGAATGTCATCTTCAGTTGCGTAATCGCCAAGTATGATCTCCTCCTGCGACAAAATATCTTCCGGGGATTCATCACTCTTCTCCTCCCCATCGGCAGGACCGGAGTCCAATACTTCCAAAGCAGGATTCTCTTCTATCTCCTGTTTGATGCGCTCTTCCACCTCCAACGAGTTGAGTTCCACTAATTTTATTATCTGCATTTGCAGAGGTGAAAGACGTTGTGTCTGTTTTAGTTCCTGTTGTTGTTTCAGCGCCATAGCCGTGAATGAAAAGTCTGTTGTGGAGGACAAAGATAATGATTTCTATTCCATAAAACAATCGTCATAACCTGCCTGACAAGTGAGGGGTGCAAGCGCATACGAGTCG
>JAAYFR010000256.1 GCA_012728155.1 Bacteroidales bacterium
GGTGGTGAGATGAAAAAAGGGATGTTCTCCTATATGAACTACCTCCTCCCGTTGCAAGGCATGGCTTCGATGCACTGCTCTGCCAATACCGACAAGGAAGGCAAGAATACCGCCATATTCTTCGGACTCTCCGGAACCGGCAAGACCACCCTCTCTACCGATCCCAAACGTCTTTTGATTGGGGACGACGAACATGGATGGGACGACGAAGGGGTCTTCAACTTCGAAGGGGGTTGCTATGCCAAGGTGATCAACCTGAGCAAAGAGAACGAACCCGATATCTACAACGCCATCAAACGCGACGCGCTGTTGGAAAATGTGACCGTTGACGCAGACGGAAAGATCGATTTCTCCGATAATTCGGTGACGGAAAATACCCGTGTGAGCTATCCCATCTACCATATCGAGAACATCGTAAAACCCAAATCGAAAGGACCTGCCGCCAAACAGGTGATCTTCCTTTCGGCCGACGCGTTCGGCGTGTTGCCTCCGGTATCGATCCTTACCCCCGAACAGACCAAGTATTACTTCCTGTCGGGATTTACCGCCAAACTGGCCGGTACCGAACTCGGCATCACCGAACCAACTCCCGCCTTCTCCGCCTGCTTTGGCGCGGCATTCCTTTCGCTGCACCCCACCAAATATGCGGAAGAGCTGGTGAAGAAAATGGAGCAGTCAGGTGCGAAAGCCTATCTGGTCAATACCGGATGGAACGGCACCGGAAAACGTATCTCTATCAAAGATACCCGCGGCATCATCGATGCAATCCTCGACGGATCGATCGACAAGGCACCCACCAAGAAAGTGGATTACTTCAATCTTGAGGTACCGACCGCATTGCCGGGCGTTGATCCCAATATCCTCGATCCGCGCGATACCTATGCCGATGTCTCCCAATGGGATACCAAAGCGAAGGACCTCGCCGGACGCTTCATTAAGAACTTCAATAAGTTCACCGGAAACGAAGTGGGAAAAGAGCTGGTCGCTTATGGACCGAAATTGTAAATAAAAAAAAATCCCGCCTCTCCATGAAGCGGGATTTTTTTTATCTTCCTCTCTCAATCTTCCAACACCATGATCTCCACTTTCCGGAAGTCGATGGGGTGACCTTCACTCTGTAGGGAGATGGTGCCGCCGCTGAGCATTTTCTCACCGCCATTCAGCTCAATCAGCTTCGCGAATGTCCCATCCCTCTCATCCAGTTGCGGCTGGCTGTATTGAATGACGGTATCACCATTGATGATATGCTTTATCACCTCATTGCCCCGCACCTCCACTTCGGCGGTGTACCACTCGTCACCGTAGAAAAAATCGGTATCCGCATTGATACAATGATCCAAGATCAACTCACCACCCATCACTATGTTCGTCCCCTGAGTACATACATTCATATTGGTACGCTCTGCCTCCGAATCACTCCCCAGCAGCTGCACCTCAATGGAAGTGGGAAAGTCCTGCTCTTTATCCATCGATTCGGCAGTCTGCCCATGGATCATGATGCCGCTGTTCCGATAGGCCCAACCGGGCGCACCGGGACACTGGTCCCCCACAAAACGGTACTCTACCCGCAGCCTGTAATGTGAAAACTGATCTTTGTAAAACAGATGCCCGAAGCGGTCATCAAACGAATCATAACCGCCATCGTAACGCACCTTGATCATCCCCTCCTCTACCCGGAAGGTATTGCCGTAGTTATCACCCAACTCATAACCGGTAATTTTGGGCGTCCATCCGGTCAGATCCTTACCGTTGAAAAGTTGTACCCATTCGGGCTCGATAGAGTCACTGTCGGCTGTTTTTTTCGAAGTGCAGGAAAAGGAAAACGCAATTGCAATAACAGTGAACAAGAAAAAAAGATTGTTATACTTCATGATGATGAGGGGTTTAAATTATGATTGAGAGACAAAGATAATCAATTTTTCACCCTCCACTAAACAAATCAGCCAATAATTAGGGGTCGCCCATTCGTCACTGCCGAAAAAAGAGAGCGCTTCAAAAACCGGTTAGACCAAAAAACCGGACGGGGAAAGTGGCTAAAATGACCGCTTTCCCCGTTGAGTAGCTCCGCCGGGAATCGAACCCGGATCTACGGTTTAGGAAACCGCTATTCTATCCATTGAACTACAGAGCCGAATAGAAGTGCAAAAATAGTACTTTTCCCTTTATCTGCAAAAGATAATGCTTCACCAATAAGCAAACAATTATCTTTTTGAGTTGTTACACAATAAACCCAAAACAACAATTATATTTTATGCGTAAAATAGCTATTTTATACGGATCATCGGGCGGAAACGCCGAATCTGTGGCAAAAGAGGTACAAGAACTGTTCGATGGGAATGCCGACTTATACAATGTGGCGCATCTCTCCCTCGATGAAATAAAAGAGTATCCCTATATCGTGGCAGGGACCTCAACAACGGGCATAGGGGACCTGCAGGACGACTGGGAGGGATTCCTCCCCGGTTTTGCAGGATTGGACTTCACCGGAAAGAAGGTCGCCATCTTTGCCTTGGGCGACAGCGCCTCTTTCTCCACCAGTTTTGCGGAAGCGATGAAGGTGATCTACGATGAGATCAGCGACAAGGCCGAAATGGTTGGTCGCGTCCCCGATGAGGGATATAGCTACGACGACTCCGCCGCCGTGGTGGACGGCATGTGGGTAGGGCTTCCCATCGACGAGGACAACGAGTACGACATGACCGAAGCACGCCTTGCAAAATGGGTAGCAGCGCTCAAAGAAGAGTTTATATAGCTGGATGCACTTCCCACCCTTCCTCCGGGGCACTTGCCTGCAGGGTTTATAGAAGTGACTCTTCGGTCAGCCAGAGATCAACGCCGGCTGCGCTCCGCAGGTTGGAGACAATAATCTCCGTCTCCGTTTCGGAGAGCGGGTTCCCAAATGCCCAGATACGGCTCAGCAACGGATTTTGGGAGATATCGAGTGTTGTCAACCGGTTGTTATAGGCCAGAAGGTGCATCAGTTGCGCGTTGGCCGAGATATCAAGACCGCTTAGCTGATTGCCGGAGCAATCCACCATTTCGAGGGCGCTGTTGGCCGACAGATCAATTTCTGTCAGCCGGTTGTTGAAGCAC
>JAAYFR010000257.1 GCA_012728155.1 Bacteroidales bacterium
ATCGTAAAGTTGCCGAATTTTATCCGAAACGAAAAAGCCACGGCAATTGCACATCTCTACAATGTTTCTACTTACACAATGCTTCGTTCAATGCAATCACTGCATCTTCGTAGCGCTCTCGCTGAATGACGAACTGCATATTGACCTGCATCAGCGACTGACCGAAACTCTCCACATTGATCCCTTTCTCATACAATGCCTTGGTGGCCCTGTAAAGGAAGCCGGGAAGTGCGATATTGGAACCCATCGCACAAACAATAGCCATTGGCTCGGCAGTCACCTGGTAAAACTGCTCCTGAAGGACTCTGACAAGTTCCCTGCTCTTTTCACTGTCCCACACCACCATGGTGATGGAGTTGGCATTGGTTGATTTTAAAATATAACTCACTCCATGCTTCACAAAATATTGCATCAGATGCCCGTCGAACCCCACTTCACCCACCATCATCGGATCGTGTACTTCAATGGCAAGCACTTTTCGTGAGCCTGAGACGATCTCTACGCGGGGATCGGGTGAAATATAATCTCGCGATATCAATGTGCCGGGATGGCTCGGTTCAAATGTGTTTTTTATACGGATATTGATGCCTGCCAGCTCTAACGGTTTCGCCGCCTTGGGATGGATTGCCTCCATACCGATATCGGCCAACTGGTCGGCAATGATATAATTGGTATGCCCCACAGGAATACTCTGCTCCACACCCACGATTTTGGGATCTGCGCTCGACAGATGGTACTCCTTATGGATGACCGCCTCATCAGCTTTCACCTCGACAGCAATCTTACTGAATGTCACTTCGCTATAGCCTCTATCAAAGGCACGCATAATTCCTTCGGTGCCCTTGGTATATCCTGTAGCAATACAGAGCACACTGGCAAAATCGATATCACCAAATTCCTTATGGATCCGCTCATCGATGGTCAGCGATTCATTATCATTGAAACCGCAGAGATCCACAAAACGGGCACTGATCCCGTTGTTATTAAGGATATTCACAGAGTTCCATCCTGAATGTGCCTCACCAATGGATGCCAGGATTTCACGGGCAGCCAGGTAGATCGCCTTCTGATCCACATATCCCGATGCCAGCACTTTTCCCAAGCTATAAAGCACCGTCTTTGCCTGATCCACCCGGAAACGGATAAAATCGCGCCCCTCTTTCAAGTCGAGCCCCCAGTCGGCAAAGCCGTCATTGATCAAAAGCAAACGCTGACAAAATGAGTCCAGGGCACTGCTATAATCCTCCCCATTCAGGAATTTATTATAGATCCCCGGCTCGCCGGTTTTCTTATGCTCCAACAACCAATTGGTTACGTTATTATAAGCCGAAACCACAAAAATTCGGTTATACAACTCGTCACCTTTGCGGTCTCCCCTGATAATGTTCTGAAGCACATCCTGAAATTGAGACATGGAAGTACCTCCGATTTTTTCTACTGTCAGCATATATATTTATGATTTGTTGATTGAGCAATGCGTTGATTTGCGAAACATCTGTCACACGGAACGCAAAGATACATTTTTTTATTTCTCCCCTCTCCACCGACAGGTAAAAAATGGCTTTAAAAACGCCGTAATTCGCGATACACCTTATAAATAGGCAATCCCATCACATTGAAATAGGAGCCTTCAATTTTTTCCACCCCCACATATCCGATCCATTCCTGTATACCGTAGGCGCCAGCCTTATCCAATGGATTGTATTTCTCCAGGTAATAATCAATCTCTTCGTTCGAGAGTTGACCAAAGGTCACATGGGCGGTATCCGAAAAACAGACCTGCTTCTGCTTTGAAAACAGGCAAACGCCCGTAACCACACGATGAGTCTCTCCGGAGAGTTCTTTCAGCATCCGCTTTGCATCCTCTTTATCCGCCGGCTTACCCAGTATCCGATCATGTAACAGCACAATCGTATCTGCAGTGATAAGTAATGTATCATCCCTCATCAGTGGAATATAGGCTGCTGCTTTTTTCTTTGCAAGATATTCCGGTATCTCCTCATGAGGGATGTCGTCGGGATACGACTCATCAATATCCGGCAAGGTCAACACCTCATACTCCATATCAATTCCCGAGAGCAACTCTTTCCTGCGTGGAGAATTGGACGCAAGGACAAGGTGATATTTATTTGTAAAAAAAGTCATATCTGATCAATTATTTTGCAACTATCTTATTAAGGAAGCTATCTTTCAGTTCATAGAACAGCTCTTTTATTCAAAATGTTTTACACAAAACGGGTAAAAAAATATTCATTATCTTTGTCTCGCCAAACAAAAAACATTGACTATGCTTCTCGATCTTTGCCCCTCTCCGGTATTATATCCCTACTATCAACAGGAGGGCGACACGGTAATTGTGGTAGACAC
>JAAYFR010000258.1 GCA_012728155.1 Bacteroidales bacterium
AAACTATTGCGTAATTGCTCGTTGATGGTCTCGTACATCCAATATTTAGCCTGCTCATTCCGCTTACGCTCGAAATAGCCGTTTTTCTTTACAAAATCGATATAGTTGTCCACCATCTCCCATATCTCCGGAATAGCCAGGTTATAATATCCGGAATAGGTCAGCACTTGGGGTGACCATCCCGAGTCGGGCAGCGGAAAGAGATGTAGGGCATTGCTGAAATGGCGCTGCGCCATCTTCGCCTTTCCAATGTTGTCCCCATCGGCCTTGTTGATCACGATCCCGTCGGCCATCTCCATGATGCCCCGTTTAATTCCCTGTAGCTCATCTCCGGTACCGGCCAGCTGGATCAGTAAAAAGAAATCGACCATGGAATGGACGGCAATTTCCGACTGCCCCACTCCCACGGTCTCCACGAACAGATAATCGAAGCCGGCTGCTTCGCAGAGGACAATCGTTTCACGGGTCTTCCGTGCCACACCTCCCAGCGACCCGGCCGAAGGGGAAGGGCGGATAAAGGCATCCTGCTCCAAAGAGAGCCTCTCCATCCGTGTCTTGTCGCCCAAGATACTCCCTTTCGACCGCTCACTCGATGGGTCGATCGCCAATACGGCCAATTGGTGCCCTTTACCCAACAGGTGCATTCCGAATGCATCGATGGAGGTACTTTTTCCCGCACCGGGGACACCCGTTATACCCACCCGAATGGAATTGCCGGCATACGGGAGACATTGCTCAATAATGGCTTGTGCCTTCTCCTGATGCTCAGGGCGTGAACTCTCTACCAGTGTCACTGCCTGGCTGAGCACAACCCTGTTACCCGACAAGATAGCTTCTACATATTCCGCCACAGAACGCTCCTCTTCTTTCCTCCTCTTCGGCAGGTAAGGGTTCACGCTGGGTGGGCGGCTCACACCTTTGTTGACAATAAGCCCCTTATATTTCGGATCGTTTTCGGGATGTTCCATCATATCACTATTATCAAATTAGAAAACCGAATGAACTTTCGCAAAGATAGCTCATCCGGCCTCTATGATCAATTAAAAGGGAGTTATTGTTTTGCCGGTGTTACATTCCCCTTGATGGTGAGCACATAAACCGTGTCGGGCACATTGGTATATACCCTGATGGTCTTGTTGAATGTGCCGGGACGACGAACGGTGGAATAGGTAGCGGAAATCTTTCCTGCCTTACCCGGCAAAATCGGTTCTTTTGTGTAACTGGGGGTTGTGCATCCGCAGGATGCCGATACCCGTTGTATGACGAGCGGGCTTTTACCGGTATTGGTAAATTCAAATTGTGTGGAAACATTGCCTATCTCTTCCTTGATAGTGCCGAAATTATGCTCTGTTTTCTTAAAATTCATCGCCGGTTTTTCCTGTGCAAGAGCCACACCACCAAGCAAAACGACCAGCAATACTACTAAACTTAATTTCTTCATCATTCAATTGTTTTATTGATTGATTTGGGAGATCCGACCTTCATCTCAAAATTTCCGGTTTTCACACCCTATCTATATTTATACACTTCACTATTTTCAATGTATAAAGACACAAAAGTAACAAATTCGTTTAAAGCTTGTCTATTCTTTAACAATAATTTTCATTCCGGCGGTATGCGATGTAAATTCAGGGGCATAGATGCTCTGGATGGTAGTGATTCCATTGGAGTAACTGCCTAACCGACTCACATAGACGGCATATTCAAACAGATAAGTTCCTCTCGGCAGATTGTCGAAATAGAAGTTGGTTGAGGCATCTTTCGACGTCTGGTAATAGAGGAGACCATTTTGCCATACCATTTGCGATATCTGATCGACCGGTTCGAAAGTGGCGGCACGCATATCTTTCAGATGGACAAACTCCATATTGCGGTCGCTTCTCACAGTGAGTCGCACCACCACTTTATCACCCACCTTCAACGGGTTTTCTTCGGTGATACGTACCAGTTGCGTTCCGGATGGAGTGTTCTGTTCCACAAAAAGTTGCTTCTCTATATCGAGTGAAGCGTCGGTTTTTTCTATCTTCTCCAACTCCTCGAAATATTGCCAATAGAGGGCGCCCCAAGCGGGAGTGTTCCCCTGATGCACCACCGTAACCCTGCCCATTTCGGGTTCTATCTCGGCAGGGCTCCACGACTCCTTGAAATAGCCGCTGCCCGACTCCTTACTTTCCGGCTCCACTTGCAATGTACCCAATGTAACGGATGTCTCTCCTTCTGCGCCAAACCAGTCGCTTCCGGTACGCAACAACGCATTTACGGCATCAGCCGTAGCATGGGTTGTCTCCCACAACTGGGTTTGCTTCTGTTTCAGCAGCCACCGTTTCATCTCATCCATCTCTCTCGTTTCGGCACCTCCCACACGGAAAGCATCCATAATAAAGGTATGTACCGACACGGCCGATTGCGACATAAATACCCCTGCACGGTTATTCACCCAGTACATACCCATCTCTTCCGAACGGGTAGCATGCTCCCGGAAAGAATTCAAAATAGTTTCCACTACCGCACTCTTATCCTGTCGGCTCATCAATATGGCAATCAGCGAACGCTCATATAATCCGTATTGTGTCCAGTTCTTCTCGATAACGGAGAGATACAAATCGGTCATCTCTTTGATCTCCCCACTCAGCGGCTGTCTCCTATAACCCGATCTGACATAGAGATATTCGAGGTCGATGGAAGAGATGGTTTTGATATTTTTCCACTCTTTATTGTGTCTTTTCATTGCCTCAAAACGATTTCTCGCTTCGGCATCAATATAGGAGAGTGCTCTTTCTTGCATCGAAAGGATCTCTTTGGAAAATTCAGCTATCCCCAACTCCTTCAGCTGATGAAACCCATTGAGGATATATTGCGTAATGCCCACACTCGAATAAAACCCCTTGAACCAGCTCCATCCACCCTCGTTGGTCTGCAGATCCTGCAATTTGCTCATTGCGGTACTTCTGAGATTACGGCTACGGTTCAAATCGAACAGCAGTGAGAGTCGCTCTTTCTGTTCCGATTCATTTTTGGCTTCCAGCACCCAGGGAGTCTCTTCCAGCAATATGGTTTTCAGCTCTTGATTTTTTTCCAGATTAGCAACAAAAGTCTCTTTACTGCCTCCCTTTTTTTTCCATGCCTCCACCATCGCTTTCACTTTCGGAAATGCATTCCCGATATGTGCTCCCAATGCGTTGGCATAATAGGAGGCAAACCATGAGACCGCATTGTCGCTATCCGGCTCACCCAGCACCGGCAAAGCCTGCACGGCATACCATGCGGGATTGGAGGTAAACTCAAGCGTCAACCGATAGTCTTGCATGGTTGGGGATGATTTATCGACCAACCTCTCCATCGCGAACTCTTTTGTCTCTCCTCCGCTCAAATCCATCCGCATGCTTTCGGTTACCAACATACGGTTGGGAAGCACTGCCAGCGCATGTTGCTCACCGTCGCTAAAATTTTCACTTTGCGCTACAATCCGCACACCAAGGATATCGATATCTGCCGGCAGATCAAACATCCACCACACATGGGAAGAAGCACCTTGCTCCAATGAAAAGGGCTGCTCTTGATTTTCCAAGGAGATATGGGCCATCATTTCCTCTGTAACGGGATTGAAGAACTCCATTTTCACACTCCCATGGATTGCTCCTTCCGAAAGATTGGAGATTTTGGTGGAGATTGCTGCCCTGTCGCCATGACGAAGGAAGCGCGGCATATTGGGTGTCACCATCAGCTCCTTCTGCGATATGGCAAAGGCTTCCGCCTTGCCGACATTTAACTGCTTATCGTGTGCCAACAGACGGAAACGCCACTTTGTATTGCTTTCCGGCACTGTAAAGGCGATCTGGGTCTCCCCTTTGTCGTTGGTGCTCAGATGAGGAAAGAAGAAAGCGGTCTCATTGAAGTTGCGACGCAGCTGTAGTGGTTGGCTTTGTGGACCTTCCCAACCCGACGGTGATAGAGGGATACCCATCTCTTCTGAATCCCTCGTGACAAAGACCTCCTCTGTCTCCGCCTCTTTTTCAACAACTTCAATGAGATCATTTGCAGCCCGCTTTTATAGGTCGCCCGCCGCAGTGATACCCTTCGGCGCAGTTGATCCATATAGCAT
>JAAYFR010000259.1 GCA_012728155.1 Bacteroidales bacterium
CTGGATGATGGCGGAAATCCGCTGTCCCGGGACAAGGCCCAGGTCCATCAACCGGCGGCGCTGTTGCCCCTGGAAATTAAGTGAGATCCCCACCACTTCGGCCTTTTCTCCCACTTTAAGCGACGACAGCCGTTCCTGTTTTACCGAAGCCACATTTTCCCCGACCACAATTTCTACCGTTACCGCTTCCGCGAACCGGGGTATCAATACACGCTCTTCCCCATCGGCGGCGAAGGTTATCCTGTCTTTCTCCGATTTCAGGACATAAATTTGCAATCCGGGATAAAGCCCCTCTGCTGCCAGTTGTTGATAAATTTCTACCGGTTCATCTTCTATATGGATGATGCGTGCCACATCACCCTCTTTTAACTCGCTTAAGGGCTGACCTTTATGGACAGGCAACTCCCCCGTAGCAGAAGGAATGGGGTCTCCATGCGGGTCAAAAGCCGGATTACCGATACGGGCAGCAAGTTTCTCCACATCTTCCCCGGTCAAGGTGTGCTCGAGATAATCGGCTTGGGTATGCCATTCGGTATGCGGCAATCCGGTCTCATCGGCGAGGTAACGCTCCCAGACCCGGTGCATCCGGATGACACGCAAGGCATAAGAACGCCCGGTTTCCGTCAGGCTATAGCTCCCGTTTGCCGAAGAAATCAAATCCAACGATTGAAGCCGCTTCAACAATTTATGCAACTTCTCTTTGGATATGCCCAGATTGTCCGAGAGGTTTTCCGGTTTACATTCCGAGCCCTTGTACTCGCAGTCATACAAATACTTTAGCGCATCCTCCAACAGCACACGTTGACTATCGGTATTTAATCTTTTTAATTTTGCCCATAATCCTTTTTGCGGCCAAAATAGCCAGCAAAGGAAAAGGAGAAGCAAAACGAAAATCGATATTGAAATGATGGGATAATAATAATTCTCCATACGATTTCCACTACTATTTGATGTTCATCATCACCATTGTTTAGAAGCCACAAAATTATATATTTAGATTCATCCGGCAAAAGATTTAAAGGTTGGACGTTGTAATATTCCGGTGCAACAGAGTCTTCGTTTCTAATATAGTCGAACCACATAACCAAGTATCAATACCCGGGATTTTGTCTCAAGTTAGGGTTCATCATTAATTCGACGTCCGGAATAGGAAATAAATCATTACAGTGACAATTTTTACGTAAAAATTGTCACTGTAATGACGTTTTTTGGCTTTCTATTAATTACCATAATAAAAGTTGTTCCTATTTTATAATCACCAAAGCACTCTTTCTTCACTCATTTTCTTCATAATAATAGGAATAGTCAATTCCCTTCATGAACATTTCACGACTGTGAATTTCATCCGTGAGGGCATCTTTTAGCAATGACTTTAGCCCGGCACTGTTTGTGGAACTTTGTATCATCGCGTTCATATAGTCGTTTTTACTGATCTTGCTCCAATCCACACATTGTTTCAGTCTCTTTTTCAAGATCAGATCCAACCAGATTCGGGTGCTTCGTCCGTTACCCTCTATGAATGGATGGGCGATATTCATTTCCACATATTTATCGACTATCTCCTCGAAACTCTCCTGCGGCATCTGTTCAATTTGTTGTAATGTATTTCCCAGAAATTGCGCCACTGCAAATTGGAAGCCTCCTTTTGAAATATTTTTCTGCCTGATTTGACCGGCGAAATCATACAACCCTCCAAAAATATAGGCATGGATTTTCTGTAGGCTTTTGGTTGTTCCTATCTCCTCCACATCGATAAGATTGCTTTCGAAGAGAGAATAAGCCTTCTTCTTGCTTTGCCCGTCAATACTGTTGTCACTGTACGTAAACCAATCGAGAAATTTGACGGCTTTATTATTAGGAAAATGTTTGGCAAGAGCGATCACTCCATCATAATCGAGAGTGTCGGTTAGATATCTCTTTCCATCAGTCGCCATCAATTTCAGTTGGTTAGTGGCACTAACCAACTCGTTCCGTTCTTTTTTTAGTTTGGTTTTGAGATATTTCCAGTAGTTGCGTGTTTTTGTATAGTCGTTCTGGTTTGTGATAACAGCAACAATATCCAAAACGGAAAACCACCATTTGTTGTTCTCTTCATCCCAAACAGCACGCACTTCCCGATCGTCAAAAAAACGGATGGATATTTTTGTTGTATCAGCCATTGTAATGTCTATTTTTTCTTTTCAACTACTTATCAATAACTTATGCTATCATTATCAATGAACATGCAAATATAATGAACATATTTAAAGGAGCGAAAATAAAATAAATTCCTGTTTTTACGGGTAAAAACAGGAATTATTAAAAAAACACCTCAAACCAGAAGGCACTTGATCACTCAGGCACTCAATCACTCAGGCACTTAATCACTCAGGCACTTAATCACTCAGGCACTCAACCAC
>JAAYFR010000260.1 GCA_012728155.1 Bacteroidales bacterium
GACCCATACCGTAGATAGATCGGCGATGATGGCCAGCGGATCGGCATCCTCCTTCACATAGCTGCCGATGGTGAGGTCGTATGTCACCACCTCGCCGGCGATGGGTGACACCACTTTCAGCGCCTCCCCCATCTGCAGCGAGTTGGCATCGATATTGAAAATCCGCAGGGTTGCCTTTGCCTGTTCCCACTCCTGGGCGGCGATATGGGCTTCGCTGCGCGCCAGCTCCAGCTCTTTCTTCGAAGCCACCCCATTGGCTTCGAGCTCCATCTGGCGGTTATAATTGGTTTGCGCCACCTCATTGGCGGACCGGGCGGCGAAGTAGGTTTTCACCGCTTCAAAGAAGTCGGAGGAGCTCAGTGCGAAGAGCGGTGCGCCGGCGTTCACCTTCCTCCCCAACTCGACGAACGATTTGGTGATCCGTCCGGCGAAGGGGGGTGCGATCTCGGCATATTTGCCCGATACGGGGCGAATGGTTCCGACGCTCCTGAAGCCGGCGGAGAAGTCGCGTGGTTCAACGCGCTCGATCTGGAGATGTTGCAGAATGGGTGAGCTCTCTTTTACGACGATGGTATCGCCTTTATATTGTACTTCAGCACCTTCCTCTGTGCTGCTATTTTGGTTGCACGAAGCCAACAGGATGCATAGCCCCGCAAGTATGAATAGCTTATTCATATAGATAAAAAAGATATTAATTTGTGTATTGTAGGTGGTTCACGACAGCCATACGGAATCCATTCAATGGCATACAGTGAAGCTGTGCGCCTATAAAACAGGAAATCAGTACGGAATAATGTAAAAATGGATTAGATCAGGGATGGGGGTGCCCGCAAAGAGATGCAAGCCGCGGGCTCGGTGCAAATTTCCTCTTCGACGAATGGCAGGATAAAGAGCTGCAACAACAGCAGGATCCCCTGAATTTGGGGGGACATATCTGCAGCCAGTGTATGGAAAGCCGACAACGACGAGATCAGTTTTAACTCTACGTCGCTATGTGTATCTGTCTCGGCATGTTTTTTATTGTGTATATGCGAATGGACAATGGTGGTGCCATTGATGGTATGGCTATGGGAAAAGAAGCAGATATCCACATAGTAGAATGTGAAGATTACACACAGAATATAGGCGATTAATCGTTTACGCTTCCAGACCATTTTTCCTTTTTGATTTGCAAAAATAGCCTTTTTTATTGAATTGCACGCTTTTCCGGGATAAGAATCTCCTATTTGAAGATATTCATCTCCTCATCATAGATAGGTGTCTGCAGATGTAAAAAGTGCAAGACACTGTGAAAGACGTGGTATTGCGACAATAATTCATTTGCTTTCATCTCTCTTGTACTATCGGAGAGCCACACGATAAAGGGAATTTCATACTGCTCCTTCGGTGCCAGACTCATCGGCACTCCATGCATATACATATTGTTTTCACCCAACGACTCACCATGGTCGGAAAGATAGATCATCGCACTTTGGTATTCATGCAACTGCTTCAGCGCTTCGATGAGTTGGTATAGGATATAATCAGTATAGAGGATTGTATTGTCGTATGCGTTGATCAGCTCTTCCTGAGGGCACTCTGCCAATTCCACATTGTGGCAGACCGGTTTGAATATTTCGAAACGGGGTGGGTATTTCTTGCTATAGTTGGGGCCATGGCTTATGCTGGTATGTATCACCACCAGCACCTTATTCTTTTTGCTCGCCATTATCTGCTCTTTCAGTCCCGCCAGGAGAATTTCGTCCCAATCGGATTCCTCTCCCTTGTAGTATTGTTTCAATGAATCGCGGGTCTGGTATTGTTCAATATGGAGCGGCGGTTCACCGGAGTTGGTGGTTCGCCAGATCACTTCCACATTGTTCCTGTGCAGGTAGTTGGGTAAGATCTCATGGAAATCATCGTTTTTGTCGTGTTGTAGCATCGACTTCACGGTGGCGGTGGTAAAAGTGGCGGTAGAGATTGCCGGAAAATGAAATAGGTTCGCCGTTTGGGAAAGCAGCGGATTGGTATTTTTTCGGTACCCGTAGAGAGAGAAATTCTCTCGTCTTGCCGATTCACCGATCACCAGGACCACCACCGCTTTCTTCTCATCACCAATGGTGGCGTCGGGCAACAGGATCCCCTTTTTTTTGTCTCGCTGCTGGTGGTCGAAAAACC